>QMRW01000083.1 GCA_003650785.1 Thermoprotei archaeon
CGCGAGATATAGGCTTAATAAAATCCCAAAGACAGTCTTTCCAACTCCAGTGGGTGCGAGTATAGCAAAACTTCGCTTTTTAATCACTCTTCTAGCCCATGCACGTTGTGCACTCCACATAGTGCTATTTAAAGCCTTCTTGAAATAGCTATTCAGCTCATCAACCATCTCCTCTAGTTGGACTATCTCTCGGTATTTCTGTAATTTCTTCTCTCTTTCGAGATATTTGAGAATATATTTTCGTACTTCTTTCTTACCCTTCTTTTCGTATATGGACTTTATTATACTAGTCGGTATTGGAAGACATTTTTCACATGGAGCAGATAGACTAAGCCTAATATCGTCTATGTCCCCATTACAGTTCGGACATAGGTTTCTGAATATAGCTCGCATTCCCATACTACTACCAATCTCCTTAGAAATTGGACATACTAAAATGTATTGCCAGAATACCAGAATAGAACTACTAAAATAAACTCGATGAATACTATTTCTACATTTTCTTAAGGATAATAAATATAACCCATTACCCGAATATTAACTGAAGATATATGAATAAAAAGAGAAAGTGCAAAGGAAGAAAGACCTCGATGTCTCTTGTGGATTTTCTGAAGGAGAATGATATTAAAGCTGAAATACTTGTAGATTCTAGAGTGGAAAATTACATACGTGATATGGGAACTGTCACAAAGTCCGAAGTGTATAGGTGGAGTATGAGTATGAAGATTGCTCCTGTAGTGTTGTATAATACTCTCAGGAGATTGGAAAAAACTGGGAAATTAAGAAGATATTTCGATGAATCTAAGGAGGACCTAGTATACGTTTATGTAAAGGATTAGCAGACCACTAGAATAGTTTATAGGTCTTAATGTTTATGAAGATGGGGATTATTGTGGAAAAACTCGCGATCTATGGAGGAAAACCTGTAAGAAAGACTCCACTCCCTCCCATGTTTCCAGGTGCACTATTTATAGGAGAGGAGGAGAAGAAGGAATTATTAGAGGTATTGGAATCGAAATCCCTGTTTAGGTATTATGGTCCTAAATTACTCAATAAGACTAAGACTTTTGAAGAGAAATTTTCGCAATATATCGGTGTCAAGTACACTCTTGGAGTTACTTCAGGTACAGCTGCACTTATCACTTCTTTAGCTTCAATCGGTGTAGGCCCTGGCGATGAGGTCATAGTTCCTGCATATTGTTGGATAATGGATCCTATGGCTGTGCTATTCTTAAGAGCTATTCCAATAATAGCGGAGATAGATAAGACCTTAACATTAGATCCTAAAGATGTAGAGAATAAGATAACAGATAGGACAAAGGCTATTATTGCAGTCCATATGAGAGGATTTCAATGTGATATGAATGCGTTAATGAAAATAGCTGAGAAATATGACCTGGCATTGATAGAAGATGTAGCTCAAGCATGTGGAGGAACATACAAAGGTGCAAAACTCGGATCCATAGGAGATGTAGGAGCATTTAGTTTTCAACTTAACAAGGTAATAACTGCTGGAGAGGGAGGGGCAGTAACTACTAACGATGAGGATATATATAAAAGAGCTGCTGTATTTCATGATGCCCCCTTCTATGCTAGGTTTAACATTGAGCCATACCCTGGGATCAACTTTAGAATGAGTGAACTTACCTCTGCCGTTCTCCTAGCTCAGCTTCGGAAAATAGATACTATAATAGAAAGGATGAGAGAGAATAAGAAAAAGCTACTAAGAGAATTGAGTAAAATTGATGGAATTGAACTCCATACACCAGTAGATCCCGAGGGAGAGTTAGGATTGGCCATTATACTTTTCTTCGATAGTTTTGGAAAGGCGAAGTTCTTTGCAAAAGCACTCAATGCAGAGAATGTAGGAGCGTGGCATCTATTTGATCCCGAAAGAAGAGATCTTCATGTATATTATCACTGGGATGTACTTATGAGGAGGATAACATTAACGCCAGAGGGTTGCCCATTCACATGTCCCTACTATGGTAAGAGAATTAGATACAGTGGAGATATGTGTTCCAAGTCTCTTGAAATACTAGGAAGAGCCGTGAACATAGATGTAAACCCACTACTGTCGGAGGAGGATATAGAGTCCATAGTAGAAGCTGTAGAAAAGGTCATGAACGTTATAGAGAACACTTAAAATGAATATAGTCTATGAGGACAATAACCTCTAGAAGAATCTGGAGTAGGGTCTAGCAGTAATAACCATTATATTTCCCGATATGAGAAGTGAAGGGTGAAAGTGTGATACCTAGAAAGTACTTCGTAGTATCGGGTAAGGGTTTGAGTGAAGTCTCCATGCTGAACGCCTACGATAGAGCCTTACTGGATGCTGGAATAGGGAACTATAATCTAGTCCCAGTTTCATCGATAATACCTCCAGGGGCTGAAGAAATCGAACCTATTAAGCTTCCTCCTGGATCCATAGTATTTGTAGTGATTGCAAAAGCAGAAGGAAGAGAGGGTACGGTGAGTGCGGGAATGGCATGGTATAGTGGTGAAAGTGAAGAATGTGGATTTGTAGTAGAAGCACACGGTAATACTGATATTGGAGAGATAGGTAGGAGATTGAAAAGCATGATAGAGGAAATGGGTAAAGCTAGAGGTATAAATGTAGAGGCTGTTAAAATGAGAATAGAGACCTTAGACATTCCAAAAGGCCTGTATGGATGCGTTATAGTCGCGCTAGTTATGGTCGTATGATTAGATTTTAGTACCTAGTAATACTGAATTCTCTTTTACGAGCTATATCAAAGAGTAGAATTCTCTTCCATCCAAGTCTCTCTAGATACTCAGAGAGTACCCTAGCTAAGCCTCTATTTAGGGTTACAAACAGTATATACTTAACAAACTCATGGTTAGTTGGATCTAAATAGATTCTACAAAGAATTACCTTGGATTTGAAATAGCAAACCTGAGTCACATAGGCTAATCTCTCTACTCTATCACTTATCATGAGTTCGGCTGTATCCAATATTTTATCTCCTCTTATTCTCAATAAGTATTCGTTTACTGCATCTGAGCGAGGAAATCTTATACCAGAACTCCTTAAATCGAACATAAAAGCATCAGCATACTCATTGACTTCAAAGGCTACTACACCCTTAGGGTTCCTAGGTAATCTCTTCAATGTCGGTACCACCTTAGTATAGTCAAATACTCTCTTAACTTTAAACTTTTCTACGAAGAACTATTTTAGACTATCTTCCCCGTAAAAACTCCTATTATGAATAATGAATATACTATGACTTGTTCCTACAGCGTTCAAGAATACTTGCTATCAAGAAGTTCTTAATAGACTTTCCGAGAATAGTGTTCATAATTTTCTCAGAATCTCCGAGTGAATCTTCTAAGTGAGGATCAAATGGTATACTGCCTATATACTTAACTTCTAGTTCCTTACACATGTTTCTTACATTCTCTGAAGATACAGTCTTCATATTCTCTACTACACCAATTATATTGGCATCCATGGATTTGAGAAGGCTTAATAACCTCCTCACAGTATTTACTGCCAACTTAGACGGTGTTGATACTAAGACAATCTCTGAATTGGGAATAAGCTTCAATACTTCTAGTAACTCATCACCCGAGCCTGGAGGAAGATCTACTATCAGAAAGTCCAATTTCTTCCATGTTGTTATGGCTAGGATCTCTCTTATGGCGTTTACAAGATCTATACCTCTAAGTGGTAGTGGTCTCTGTGCTATGTACAGGGCTACTGACATAAACTTGAGGTTTCCTAGTTCTAGGGGTAGGACTCCCTTATCCTCTTCTGGAAACCTGGGAACTACTCCTAGTATTGTGTGGCATGTAGGACCATGGAGATCTAGATCTAAAAGTCCTGTGATAAATCCCTTCCTTGAGAGGAAGAGAGCTGTAGTAGTAGCGATAACGCTTTTCCCAACACCTCCTTTACCACTAGCAATTAGTATCTTCCTCTTAATGGTACTCATTCTCTTTTCTATTAGCGCCGGTCTGGGATCCACTATCACCACCTGTAGTCTTCAGATACCCTATTCTAACTCCTCTTCCCTCTACTATATCAAAATCCATAGAGTTGCACCTAGGACATCTAGATAGAGCGTGTATGAGTTCAGGAATGAAGTGTACGGCCTCTAGTTCCTCTATACCAAGACTATTTCTAATATCATCTAAGGTCCATTCAAAGGAACATCTACGGCACTTCAAGAGAGCTTTAATAACTACTATCTTGAAGTGTATGCTTGGTATATTTTTCTCCTCTTTTAGTTTATCTAGTGCATATTCGAAAATATCGAGATCTATCTGTTGGAGTTCGCCTACTTCAATACATACCTCTATATTCCTCTCAGTACTTGGGATGTACTTTAGTACAGTTTCGATTACAGCCTCAGCTAAGGCCCATTCATGCACACTTTATCAGACCCTCCTACCCCATTCCACCTCTCTTTTTAACTATTTGGAGATTTATATTCCCTACGAGGAGGTTCATCATATGGACTCTCTCCTTAAATACTAGAATATCTTCTCCATTCCATAAGTAAAAGTATTTAAACGAGCGGGATCTCATATCCCAAGCATACATTGAAATCCTGAAGAAATATCCTATTAGAAAAGGAGATCTTCAATAGAATATTAAGAGATCTAGAAACTCTGGAGGCTAGGAGAGTACTAGTTCTCTGTAGTGCACGGAGTGATGTTGTTTTTAAAATAGCTAAATGGTTAATGAATAAGTCCTATGATGAATGGAGTATCGTAGGACTTGAGCTAGATGAGCAGCTATTAAGAGAGTCAAGGAGGAGAGCTGAAAAATTACCCTACTCAAATAGGATAACCCTTCTTAAATCTCCTCAGACTCAAATACCCTTTGAAGATTCCGTATTTGATGCTGTGGTCAGTGAGTTCATAGTTTATCCCTCGCCCAAGCCGACAAACATAGGTCAAGATGAAATGGCGCGTGTACTAGTGAGGAATGGAATGCTCTTGATAACGGACGTTATTGTGACCGGCTCTGTAGATGAAGTTGTAAGTGGAGCATATAGAGCAGCTGGTCTTCGATATTTTTGTGAGGCATCAATTGAGGACTTCATATATTGGATGTCTTCTTCAGGTTTCGAAGATATAGTTGTAGAAGACTTAACTCATGTATTGAAGAGGATTTGGGAGAAGAGAGCTAAGAAAATGGATTATGAGAAAGTCAAAGTCCTCTTGAAAGGAGAGTTAGCCCTAGGTAGAAGATTATTCTATCTCTACTTCAAGGGGAGAAAAGCTTAGGATTTACTACCTCTCCTATGAGAACAGAGACAGAAAAGAGTACCTAAGGACTAAATAAGGACTGCTAGTTCCACAGCCTACAGTATGCTTACATAGTGTGTTCAATTAGAATGTCCTAATAATCTCTAGGTAATTGGACGAGTTTATAGTACCAATCAAAGAGATCTAGCATTAAACCCTAGGTCTCGAAGTATTCTTGCGAATTCTCTCGCAAATCCATAAACTGTAATCACTTCCGATGGATTCGAGAGTTTCACATATTGCATGAGCCCACGAAGATCCGCATGACTTGATAGTGGAAGTGCTTTTTCGTCACTACTCTGAGCCATCCACCCAGTACACGTCACTACACTATATCTCCC
>QMRW01000084.1 GCA_003650785.1 Thermoprotei archaeon
GATGTTGATGATAAAGAGGCGATACTCCTGAGTCTATCAGAGAATAGGATAAGAGGAGACCTCAACCCTCAGGAAGTGGGTGAAGCCCTAAGGATATTAAAAGAGGAGTACGGCATGAGTGAGGAGGAAGTATCTCAGTACCTTTCAGAAAGAGTTGTAGAGCTCAGAAGATTACTAGAGATAGCTAGGGTAGTAAGGGGTATAGGTGCTAGAGTTGTAGAGAAGGCAGGAAGATGGAGACAGAAGGTCAAGATCGAGAGATTGGAGGAAAAGGAGGTAGAGATTCCGAGGAGCATAGCTGAACTATTGAACGAGATAGTAGACTGGATTAGAAACTGGGAATTCATAAAGGAAGAGGAGGAAAATGAGTTAAGGGCATGGTTACTAAGGAGAGGAGCCGGACTTAGACAGTGGCATGTGATGAGATTGAGAGAACTCGTTAGAAGAGAACTAAGACAAAAGAGAAAAGAAGAGGTGGATGTAAGGGTATTTTTAGATGAAGCCATAGCTATGCTCTCTAGGAAAAAACTCCTCAAAGCACTAGTAGATGAGGCCTGTATAACTATGGCAAAGTCTTACGCACAGATTTCAAAAGTAGCATTCGATGATATTATAGAGGAAGCTCTTAGGGAGTATTTAGAGAAAAGAGGATATCTATAGCTTCTCTATAATATCCACTAGGGCTCTAAGTAGATCTGGATTCTCTCGAGAAAGAATGATTATATTTCTGATTCTAGTACCACTGGAAAAGCCGTACATCTTTAGCTGTCTCATAGGTGCAATTATAATTACTGGTTTTTCTAGATCTATCGCCTTGCAGTAGCTTAATAGAAGCCCCTCTGAATCTACGACTGTATCTAGATAGGCTATCCTGACATTATTCTTCATGATACACATTGTGAATTCGTGGACTATTCCGCTAATCCCCCTTATTTTACTCTTAACCTCCACTTGATAGGACTTATTTGATAAGCATTTCCTTATCGACTCTAACATGGATACATCTACTATTATCAAAAATATATACTTTTACATCACTTATATAAAGCTATACCCTCATTCTTACCTCTTTTACTATGAAAAACTTTTAAAGCAATAGTTCGCTGACTCCTATGCATACGCTATACTTATCTATAGTCCAATCCCTAATATGCCGACCCGTTACTTTACTGGGCTCTTTCACTATTTCCAGTATTTTCGCTCTAACTTCACCCATGATGTAGTCTCTATACCTCTCTATAGCCTCTACTAGATCTTCGTCTGTAGTGTATATCTTTACTTCTATGAAAGCATCTACGGCCAACTCCATCTCTTTCCTCATAAACTGCACTCTTCTTATGATATCTTTGGCTATACCCTCTAGTAGTTCCTCCCTACCAACTTTGGCATACAGTACTACTATACCCCTCCTGAAGTCTTTTAGTACAAATCCCTCGATTGGCTCCTCAGTTATTTCTAGCATATCCTTTGTCAGCTGTACTGTTCTCCCATCGCTAAGTTTTAGAGAAAGTGTTCCTTCTCTCTTCATGCTTTCCACAACTTTTTTCGGCTCAATAGCTTGAAGTGCTCTTAGTACCTCCTTTGTATCTCTCTTAAAGTGAGGACCTATTACTGAGTACACTGGTTTTATACTGTATTTTATGAACCTCCTTATACTCTCTGAGGGGAGTATCTCTACACTCTTCACGTTGACTTGGGATTTTATCACTTCTATCAGTTCTGTGCATGCTAGTCTAGTGTACTCATCATCCGTCAATATGTATAGTGTAGGTAGTGGTTGTCTTATCTTTATTCCTGCTACCATCCTAGCTGCACTTCCCTTCTCTACTATCTCTCTCACTATCTCCATATACTTCTCTAGTTCATCATTTATGAGATCCCTTCTGAGCTCGGGCCATGGTAGCATGTGTACACTCTCGGGCATTTCAGGAGAGGTCTTAAAGGCTTCTCGATATATCTTCTCGACTATGAAGGGTATTATTGGTGCTGCAAGTACTAGGAACTTTCTGAGTGCGTAGTACAGTGTCACATAGGCTGTGATCTTCTCAGGATCCTCTTTTTCTATCCATACTCTTCTCCTTATGAGCCTTATGTACCAGTGACTTACATCCTCTACTATGAAGTCTCTAAGAGCTCTAGCAGCTATATGGACTAGATAGTTGTCCAGTGCATTGGTCACCTTCTCCGTAAGTCTCTCTACCCTAGATATAAGCCATCTATCCTCTGGTCTAAGTAGGTGCATATAGTCTTCAAGTCTATGCTTGTCGGGTTCAAACCTATCTAGGTTCATATAGGTCGATGCGAATAGGTATACATTCCATACTATGTTCAGATCATCGAACACTTGATCTAGAGATCTCCATGAAAACCTTAGATCCTCCCAGGTAGTATTCCTCAAAAGGTACCATCTTAGTACGTCTCTACTACCTCTTTTCCTTGCTAGTACTTCTTGAGGAGTTATATAATTTCCTAGAGATTTGTGCATTTCTCTACCCTTTTCATCTAATGCAAATCCATGCATCAGGACAGTCGTATAGGGAGTCCTACTAAAACCTAGGATCCCTGTCCTTAGTAGTGAGAAGAACCACCCAGCTATCTGATCGTGTCCTTCTATTATGAAATCTACTGGCCACATTCTCTTAAACTCATCTACCTTTAGAGGATAGCCTAATGATGCGTAGAATGCTATTCCTGAATCAAACCATACATCCAGTACATCCGGGACTCTCCTCATCTCTCCACCACATTTATCGCATTCCAAAACTACATGATCTACCCAGGGTCTATGGAGATCAGGCAATTCTACTTCTTTCTTCGCTTTCTTTTTAAGCTCTTCCAGCGATCCTATAGCGATTGTAGCTCCGCAGTTTTTACATACCCATATTGGAAGTGGTATACCCCAATATCTCTGTCTAGAAATTACCCAATCTCTCAGTCCTTCTAGCCAGTTCCTAAATCTATGCGCACCCGCCCATTCAGGTATCCACCTTACTCTTTCGGCCTCCTTAATGAACTTGTCCTTCAAGTGCTTTATCCTGATGAACCACTGTTCAGTTGCTCTAAATATGAGTGGTGTCTTACATCTCCAGCATACCGGGTACTTATGCACTATAGTAGTAGCCTTGAGTAGAAGCCCCTTACGATCCAGATCCTGTATTATGTACTTATTTGAATCTCTGACATACATGCCAGCGTACTTCCCAGCTTCTTCTGTGAACATACCCTTTGAATCCACAGGACATACTACGGGTAGTTTGTACTCCATA
Source organism: Thermoprotei archaeon (assembly GCA_003650785.1). Classification (GTDB taxonomy): domain Archaea; phylum Thermoproteota; class Thermoprotei; order Thermofilales; family B20-G17; genus B20-G17. Next base: position 3,267 of record QMRW01000084.1, read on the forward strand.
CCGACTTCGAAGTCCTCTTCACCGTGCCCTGGTGCTATGTGGACACATCCCGTACCCTCCTCAGCTCTTACATATTCAGACGAAAGGACTACTCTGTGTATTCCTCCTAGTTTCATCTGTACTTTAACTTCCTCTCTCAGGGGATGTATGTACTCCAGTCCTTCTAATTCTCTTCCTTTAACTACCTTCTCTACTTTATACTCTCCTTCTATAACCTCTGGTAGTCTATCCTTGAGCACTATGAGAACCTCATTTCCTTTCCTTACAAATGCATAGTCAAAGTCTGGATGTACCATGACTGCAACATTAGCTGGTAGTGTCCATGGAGTTGTTGTCCATATTACTATGAATAATCTCTCATGGTCTTTAACGGGGAACTTTACATATATGGAGGGATCTTCTATATCTCTGTACTCGGAAACCTCATAGTCTGCTAGAACAGTTTCACATCTAGGACACCAGTGTAGTACTTTTATTCCCCTCCTTAGTAGTCCTCTATCATGGACTAGTTTGATAAGCCACCATGCTGATTGTATGTAGTCATTGTTTAAAGTTAGATATGGTCTTTCCCAGTCCATGGATACTCCCATATTCTTGAAGTGTTCGCTCATCTTCTGTAAGTTCTCGAAGGCAAACTTCTTACATTCTTCAATGAACCTATCTATTCCATACTCCTCTATATCCTTCTTTGATCTAAATCCTAGTCTTTGCTCTACCTTGACCTCTATAGGTAGTCCATGACAATCATAGCCTGGAGTATCATTAACTCTATATCCTCGAGCTCTCCTATACCTTATTATCGCATCTTTTGCTACCTTATTCCACACTCCCCCCACATGAGGGATATCGGATGAGGGATATGGTGGACCATCTAGGAAGTAGAACTTTGGAGCATCCTTAAGCATAGCTCTAAGTTTCTCGTATACTCTACTCTTGTCCCAGAACTCTAATACTTCCTCTTCTATTTTCTTAGGTTCATACCTACTGGGAAGTTTCCCTATATATCCCATACTATACGCCTCCCTAGAAGAAGCTCTAACTGGAGAACTAGTATTTGGTTCCCTCTCATATTTTCGGACGGATAATAGGGATCACCTTCTTGCCTTAAGAGGATAGTCACACTAATAAGTTTTTCGAGCATAACTTCCACTGAGCATACTATAAGAACTACTCTATATCTAGATCTGGTGAATTTCAGCTAGTCTAGCTTTTTTGGGCTACTAAAGCATCTTTCTGGAATCCTAAGGAGCGTACCTAGCATACCTATAAATTAGTCTGACAGGTGAGAGCAAGACAAGCTCTTCATACACTACGATATTTCTCTCTCGAAGAGGCTTTAGCATGCTTTCTATATCTTCAGAGGTAAGTGGTCTGGCTCTTCTACTGACTACTATCCCGTATGCAATATATGTGGAGCCCATGAATGGATTGTCGTACATACAGTACGTAATATCTATGGGCAACCACTTCAGGTTTCCTAGGTAAGCTAGTACATATGCGTGTCCTATGAATCCCACTCTGGTCAGTGTGGAGTTACCTATCTTATAGGTCTCCATAGATCCAGGAGCGAGAATGTAGGAGTACTCTATCTGAGCTGGTATCCTATAAGACCATAGTAGCTCTATGAGAACTGCACTCAAGTCATCACAATCTCCTATTCTATTAGTTAATACGTACTCTATATCTCTGGGTAGGCCTGAAGCAGAATAAGTGAAGTGATCTCTGAGGAATTTGGCTAGTAGATAGGCCTTCATCACATCACTTTCATTAGCTATCCCAGGAATCTTAGTCTCTATCTCTCTCAGAAGGACGGTAATAGATGTACACGGTCTTCCGATGAATCTCATAAGCTCCCTTGATATATTGCTACGTTTATACATTGCTAGGGGATATGGATAAGCTCTTTTCTTCACTTCCACTCTCATGACAATAGAGCCTTTACTACCTACCCTATTTAGGAGGAATCCTATGTGTGTACTATTTACTAGTACTATGTTCTCTGTCTTCTTCAGAATCCTCACTATCTGCTGGGTAGTATTAAGGGGGATAAGGAAAAAGATTAAATCTCCAGTTCTCCCTTCCTTGAATTCTATATCGAGTTTGTAGAGAAAGACAATTTTGTACTCTTTAGGAAATCTTAGTAAGAATTGTATACTTCCCACGCCTAATAACACAATTGCGACTATAACTAGCAACTTCGATGTACGATCTTCCTTCTTCTTATCCTCCATCATGATATATTCCTACAGGGGGAAATTAGGATTGCCTTGATCTGAGGATTGAATATTCAGACGGTATACTTTAA
>QMRW01000085.1 GCA_003650785.1 Thermoprotei archaeon
ACTATAGATACAGAGAGATCGAGTTATAAGTGCTCGAGTTTTGGAAAGGAAAAAGATATTAACTCGGATGAGTGGATTTAGTGGTGTTGATTTTGCAACCCATGAAAAATGAGTACTCAGAGCTACTGAAGCAAATGATCAATGTATATAAGGGTACTACTACTGTAGGCTTAAAATCCGCCGAGGGAGTTATACTAGCTACGGATAGAAGAGTAACGAGTGGGTACTTCATAGCACATAGGAGGGGTAAGAAGATCTTGAAGGTAGATGATCATATAGCAGTTACTATAGCTGGAGCTGTAGGTGATGCTCAAAAAGTAGTAGATGAACTCAGAGCTGAAGCCAGACTGTACAAGTTTAATACAGGAAGGCCTATTAGGATAAAGACTCTTGCATCACTTGCATCTATACTACTATTCAGTGCTAGACCATTTATCTTCATAGTTCAGATGATAGTTGGAGGTGTAGATGATATTGGACCAGGTCTATATACCATCGATTGGTTTGGTACAGTTACAGAAGAGAAGTACATAGCTACTGGAACTGGAACACCTGTAGCACTGGGAATACTGGAGTCGGAGTACGATCCTACTATAAGTATGGATGATGCTGTAAAGCTAGCAGTAAAAGCTATAAAAGCTGCTATGAGAGTGGATCCTGGAAGTGGCGAGGGTATAGATGTTACTATAGTTGATAGAAAGGGAGTTAGAGAATTGACGGATGAGGTAATAGCTTCTTATGCGCGGTAGTGATAATACTCTCATAGTTACAAGTAACATTTATAAGAATACTAACTTATCCATAGTGGACATTCTAGGAGAGGTGTAATCCATAACTCTTAAAATAGAAGAGAGGCTTAAGCCGAATGTACTCCGATAGACTACTGGGGACTATAAGAACTACTATAGTACAGCATATACCTAGAGAGGCAGGAATAACAAAGATAGAGTTCGAAGGGCCTAGAATAGTACTCTACTGTGCCGATCCTATATTCCTAATGAAGAGAGCAGATGAGACTATTAAGAGAATAGCTAAACTGATAAAGAAGAGGATAGAAGTTAGACCAGATCCAAAGGTTAGACTAAATGAAGAAAGAGCTAAGGAGATCATAAAGAAGATAGTACCAGAGGAGGCTGAGATAACAGACATATACTTCAATGAAGAGACAGGAGAAGTCGAAATAGAGGCTATGAAACCTGGCTATGTTATTGGTAAGAATGCAGTATTGAGAATGAAAATATTTGAAGCCACTCTCTGGAGACCTAGAATCCTAAGAAAGCCTCCTATAGAATCAAAGGTCGTAAGAGAGATTAGAGACTACTTTAGAACTAAGGCTACTGAGAGAAGACGCTTCTTAGGAGATGTAGGTCAGAAGATCCATAGGGATGTATTCTTCAAAGAGGCTAGAGTGAGGGTTATGGCACTAGGAGGTTTTGGAGAAGTTGGAAGAAGTGCTATACTGGTTGAGACATCTGAGAGTAAGATACTACTGGATGTAGGTATAAAACCATGTCAGGGTAGAGATGAATACCCATACCTAGATGCTATGGATTGCTTCATAGATGAACTAGATGCCGTTATAGTAACACATGCACACCTGGATCACTGTGGATTTGCACCCTATCTATTCAAGTATGGCTATAGAGGACCTATCTACACTACAGAACCTACACTACACTTGATGAAATTACTACAGGATGACTATGTTGATGTGAACATAAAGGAGGGTAGAAGACCAATATACTCCAAGAGAGATGTAGCTGAATGCATACTACATACTATAACACTGAACTATGGTGAAGTTACGGATATAGCATCTGATGTGAAATTGACCTTTCATAGATCTGGGCATATAATAGGAGGAGCTATGGCTCATCTACACATAGGAAGTGGTCTATGTAACATAGTATATACAAGTGATTTTAAGTTTGGAAGGACAAGACTCCTAGACCCTGCTGCCCATGTATTCCCCAGAATAGAACTACTCATCCTAGAGAGTACCTATGGAGCACCATCCGATGTAATGCCTTCGAGAGAGGAGACAGAGTTAGAGTTCCTGAGTATCATAAACAGGACTATAGAGAGGAAGGGTATAGTACTCGTTCCAGTACTAGCTGTAGGAAGAGCACAGGAGATACTCCTAGTACTAGCTGATGCAATGAAGCGTAAACTGATACCTGAAGTCCCGGTCTTCATTGAGGGTATGATAGGTGAGGCTACTGCAATACACACAGCATATCCAGAATACCTATCTAAGAGTATAAGAGATGAAATATACTATAGGGAAAACCCCTTCAAGTACGATGTCTTTGAACTGATAAAAGACCCCGAGAGACACCTAGACATAGTAGAGCAGAAACCCTCTATAATAATGGCTACCTCTGGAATGCTTACTGGAGGGCCAGCACTGACCTACTTAAAACTCCTAGCCCCAGATCCAAGTAATAGTCTAATCTTCGTGAGCTATCAAGTAGAGGGGACTCTAGGTAGGAGAATTCAGAGAGGACTTAGAGAAGTAGTATTTCCAACTCCAGAAGGGAAGTTGGAAATAGTGAGGATTAACATGGAGATCCACAGTGTTGAAGGCTTCTCAGGTCACAGTGATAGAAAACAGCTGGTAGGTTTCACTCAGAGAGTAGAGCCCAGACCTGAGGCGATAGTACTCAACCATGGTGAAAAGAGTAAGATAAAGAATCTATCCAACTACCTTAGAAGGAAGTTTAATATGCAGGTATATGAACTGGATAACTTAGGAGCCCTCAGAATAAGATAGTAGAGTACTAGGATAATCTACTGTACCTTAAACAGAAGTTCCACACTCTATCCTTGATATAGTGTAGATTCTCTACGACCTTCCCCCTTTTCATAGATTCAATCTCCATTCTAGAGAATAGTGCTCTACCGAGAGCTATAGCCCTCCCCTTCTCCTCCTCGCATATAGCCACTAGGTCTCCCTTCTTAAAATCACCTTCAAAGGTCACTATACCAGGCCTCATTACATCAGCACCGTTCAGTATGTGTGGAACAGCCCCTTTATCAACAACGACTTTTGGTATCTCAATTTTGTAGAGGAGGAGAGCTAGAATAGTGGGATAAATCTCGTCATCTACCTCCCATAGTAGTACTCTATCATCTACTCTGTAGAGGTTAAATCCCCTTCTGGTCTTCAGAATGGTTACATCTGCCCTATCTATCGGTATTGTCGTAAGGAAGGGGATTTTTCTTTTAATTCTTTCGAGCAATCTCTTCTTCTCACTCCTGCTGAGTGAATACATCGAATAAACCTCACTCATCTCTCTCAATACCTCCCTGATAATATAGACATTTCAGAGTTGAACTCATACATGGTCTCATCGGATAAGATTAGTACACCTATTTAAAGTTTCTAGAACCTCCTCATACCTCCTCGGGGATTAGTATGTCTCTAGGATATTCACCTACTAGTACTCTACAGTATGACTCTTCATTCTCTACAAGTTCAACTACTCCCTCGACTATTACGGTATCTCCTTTCCTAGCTTGTTCACGAAATCTACCCCTGTAGGAGACTACCTCCTTAATGGGCTTAGGAGCGTGCCCCGAGATCACCTTGACCTTATCTAATATGTATCTACATGGTGTAAAGATAGAGTCCCTAGTATCTGAGACTATCGCTCTCAACCTCACTCTACCTATGGGCTTATATCTCCTATCCCCGTATTTTTCTCCGAACTCTTCTGGTCTCTTTACCAATCTAATGAAGTATTCCCTCCCCTTGAATATCCCTTGAAGTATTTTCTTTCTCTCGATCTTCAGAAAAGTATCTAAGGGGATGAAAGTATCTCTACTTCTGAATATGAAGAGCCTCTCTAGCTCCTCCTCATTATAGGGTCTTATCTTCACTCTCTCTTTACTCATATCTAGGAGGGCTCTATAGACGGAGATTCCTTCCTTTTCTCCATAGACTACTAGGTCTATATCGGAGGTACTTGAATGAAGTCCCACTAGAATTGATCCTGTGATCCCTATAGTAGATCTACTGATTCCAGCTCTTTCAGCTACCTCTTCTACTAGCTCGACTGCTGCCTTTTCTAGTGGATCTAGGGACTCAGAGTACATTAATTCCTTCAATCTCTCGATAGGATCGTATATGTATCGTATACTACCTAGGGGAACTCCCTGAAGCCTTCTCCCGAAGATGGGGTCATAGTAGATGTAGTATGGGTATTTCTTCTCAAGAAATTTCTCTCTATCGAGGAGACTGTAGATCTTCCTGTATCTAATACCTCTCCTTGAAACCCTATCTCCCTTTGTATTCGGGATGTACCTTACATAGGCAATTATTCTATCAGGTGGGTGTAGTAATCCCTTTACATCAAATATTAGTCCCTCTAGAGTCTCTATGAAAAATCCCTCTATGATAGGTTTCTTACTCCTGTGCAAGATATCCACTAGATAGTCCAACGTTGGAAGCACTTAAAAGCTTACTGTCTTAAAAAAGAGTTTTCCTATCTCATAGCTCATATTTGTGTGTTAAGTATTTTTCACTCTCAATAGTTCTCTGTAATCGCTCGTACTTTATCTTCAATTTCCTATACTCTTCTCTCAGTCTTCTTAATTCTTTGAGCTTGATATTAGGATCTTCAAGTGCTTGATATAGTATAGCACCCTCGGTATTGCGTGGTATAGGGAGCTCCATGAGGTAGCATACTGTGGGTACGATATCGGTAAGCCAACAGGTTCTCTCCATTACATATCCTCTTTTTATACCTGGACCTGCCATTATGAGAAGCCCTTTTAGGGATCTCGCCTTAAGCTCACCGGTAGGGAGAAATGTCCCATGTTCTCCTCGATACCTGGGATCTATAGCATACACTATATCCCCTACCCTATCACCGTATAACCCTATGATCCTTGCATCTTCTTTTTTGAGAGCTAATATAATGGGCTTAATTCCAGTCTCGGGGTCTGTGTAGTCGTATAGTGCTCTAATAACCTCATCTCTAACCCTATCGTAGTCCTTAGGATCTACTATTCCATGAGGATCCCTTCCCTTGAGGTTTATGTATATGTATGCAGCTCTCTGGGGTACAGCCTTAGTCTTCTCCCAGTTGATCACTATTTTACCATCCTCTTCTACTCTATAATCGGCTAAACCCGCTTCAGCGAGTATTTTCAATATACTAGGTCTAGCGTAGAGATGGGGTTTAGCTCCGTGATCTGATACCAGTACGACTATAGTTTCGCTTAGGTCTACTTTCTCGAGTATCCTGCCTACCATCTTATCCAGACTCTTATAGAATCCTAGCTCGGCCTTCCTATACAATTCCTCCTCTCCAGCTTCTTCAGGCCCGGGTGGTTCCAGTTTTCTCATGAATGCATGGTATGCCCAGTCTGGACAGTGTG
>QMRW01000086.1 GCA_003650785.1 Thermoprotei archaeon
GTAGAGTCCAAAGAGTATAAACCACATAGTCATCAGTCCTAGTACTCTAGTCGCTAAGAGAGCAGAAAGTCTCGGTTGTACTTCATACTCCCATAGACTTATCTCCCCTCTAGGTGTTACTATGACTATCCTATTTGTATAGAGGTACACATATAACCATGTCAGTAGTACCAGTATGAGTAAGTAAAGTAGTGGTGATAGGTATTCTGGCTCTATACTTATGTCTTCTATTGTTTCTACGGGTCTAAAGAACATCCGTATACATATCTTTAGAAATCTAGGCACTCTAAACATGCTATACACCTATTAGCGTAGCCGTGTACTCTACACCATCTACTCTTCTGATATGGTATAAGACTTTATCGAGTTCTTCAAATGTTTTTACTTCAACTCTAGCCACTATATCCCACTCACCATAGGTTATCAAGGCATCTTTAATCTCTTGAAATTGTTTAAGAGCATCAAAGACATCATATTCCCTCCTGGGCTTTACTGCTATCAGTACATATGCTATCACGGGTTTCCTAGCTCTGCGAGTCATTGCACTACCCATGTACTAAAGTCGTACTCCCATATCAAGTTCACCCTGAACTTACGGATTCTATCATGAGATTGCATTTTACTTTTAGACTGTGGGTCAGATTTGGTACCCTATCTCATCTATCGGTATATACTCGCTCATCATCCCAGATAACTAGTATCGCTACCTAAAAATAAGCTTACCCATATTTAGAATGAGGGTTTATGGAGCTGATAGCAGGCTCTGAACTTAGAATATCATCAGTAAGGGCATTGACTAAGCTTGAGGAGAGCGGCTTCACCTCGGTAGAGGCTGACATGTATGCCACTAATGATGTGAGATTTTTGAGAGGTTTTAGAGCTCCTTACTACTTATTCTGCAATAATAATATGGGTTATAGGATCTCAGCATTTCCCGGAAACTTTAGTACCTATAGAAGGTACCTAGCACATCTTCAGAAAAGTACATCGCTAGAGATTCTCCCCACAGTAGCCTCGACTAGAATAAGTACACTTAAAAACCTCGTAGAGAGACTTACGAATGAAGGATTTACATACGTAGTAGTAGACCTAGGTCTCACGACTTTTATATATAAAGACCTAGGTAGAAAAGCTCTTCTCAAACTACTAGAAGAAGTTCTACACTTGATAGATGATACTGTGATATTCAAAATAGACATACCAACACTTGCTCTATGCCGCTTATTCGATCTGCTTGAGGAGCGTAATGTAATCGTTCAATCAATAATCCACAGAGTTGATAATGGTAAGGAAGTGCTAAAGTGGTTCATACCACTAGGAGCTGAACAGATAGCATCACTTATCCATGGGATCGATGTAGAATCCTGGTACGTATCTCCGGCATTCCTAGAGCTGCAGGAATACTCGGAAATTGTGAGAACTCTTCCTAAACTCAGAGGATTAGAGCTGGTACACTTACCTCTTACAAAAGGCTTTAGTGCAGTAATGAAAATAAAGAAACAGATTCGAAGAGTAGAATCTAAAATTGAGATTAGTCTTTTAAGAGAATTGAGACACAAGTTTAATACCCTTATAATAGATGAGAACGCATGTACTCTTTGTGGACTCTGTGTGGATACCTGTCCTAGCAATGCTATTGAGATAGTAGATGAGAGGATAATAGTGTATGATAATATATGTAGGGGATGCGGAATATGTACACTAATATGTCCTAGAGGTTTAATAAGATTGGCTAGAAGAGTAGAGGTAGAGATGAGTGAGTAGTGCAAGGACTAGGGGGTTTAAGAGAGAGCTAGAGTTAGTACACAAGTTATGGAGAATGGGATTTGCCTGTATAAGAGGACCGGCGTCTGGTAGTCGTGCTAAGAGGATATTCTATCCTGATATTGTGGCTATTAAGAATGGTGTGGTATTTGTAATGGAGGTTAAGACCACTAAATCCAAGAACGTCTATGTAGAGAAAGATAAACTTAAGAAGCTGACAGGTTTCCTCAGTAAAGCTATGGGGAGTAAGGGAGTGGCTTATGCTTTTATTGCCGTAAAGAGAATTGGAAGAACCGACTGGAGATTTGTTCCTCTAACAGAACTGGTGGATATAGGTTCTAAGTATAGAATAAATGTAGAGCAGGCTAGGAGTCTAGGGCTTAGAGATTTACTAGAGCTCACTACAGGATCTAGAGAGCTCACAGACTATCTAGAGTAACAAAGTACTCTTTCATCATATTCTCACTAGCATTAAGGTAGTGTATACACAATCGTCTAACTATAGCTCTGACAGCATCCATGAGCTCAGGAGGAGATTTTCTAAGCTGTTCACAGGATACTCTCCAGCTCTTAGCTTGAAGTACTCTGACTATCAATATTATTTCTTCCTCTTCCGATAGCTTAGGTCGATTCTCGGATCTATCGGCGAAGTATTTCCTCACCATTTTAAGAACGGAATCGAAGCAGTTCTCTATTGTCATTAAATTCCATGAGTATCCGAGGAGTTTACATATTTGAACTGGTGTGAACTTTACGTTGAAGTCATCGAGAAGGCTCTCCGTATCACTAGTTAATAGTAATCTAGCGACTTTCGGATTTAGGTCGTGATAGGGTTCGTGAAGAGAGTGTAGTAGTCTAGCTCTGAACTCTCTATTGGCTACTTTAATAAGTTTAGAGGCTTTTTCAGTAAGAGGTCTTACTACAATTACACTATATTCACCGCTTACGGGATTTCTATCGGGACTTATATGTATTGGAATGAAGCCATTCTTTAACCAGAACCTCAGTAGTTCGTAGTTCACACCAAATCCAGCACCTATCCAATCGTAACCTCTCCTTCTGCCTTCCTCTACTATGAATTCTAGAGCTTTTGAACCCAATCCTCTACCTTGCACCTTGGGATGTGTAGCTATTCTGACAATTCTCCATCCCTTCAATTCACCGAATTCCAAAATTCTAGTATGTTTAACAAATCTATCTGGAACTATATTACCAGCTATCCAAGCTCCCAAAGCCAATTTCTTAGCAATTTCTCTTGGTATTCCTCCTTCTTCGGCTAGTTCTATAGCCGTTACTATTTTGCCAGATGGTAGACTTAAGTACCTTATAGTGTGGTGGGGGGCATCCATCATAATACCTAGGTCATCAGGATTATTCCTGTAGTGAGCCATTACATATATTCCTATGAACTGTCTAAGAGCTTCATCACTTTCCAAAAAGAATTCCTCGAGCTTAGGAGCATAATATTCAACTTGCATTTTATCGATGAATTTCAGGTCATCCTCATTTAGATCGACAGGTTCCGCATCTAGTAATAGGGTATCGAAGAGCCAGTGTTCTACAGGATCATCCATAGCATACCTAATAGGTTCCTCCATTTCACATTCATATACCTCAGTCCTCTGATCCCGTCTCAGTAAGCTTAGGAATCTTACAGAAAACCCCCTACCACTTCCTTCATATCCGTGTATTGTAGAGGAGAATACGAGCTTATTGAATTTCCTGTAGATTCCGAAGAGCATGGGTACTTGAAGTCCAGCAGCTTCATCCACTACTACTATATCTCCCTGCCTTCGGAGAACCTCTAAGGGCTTGAAGTACTCAATAGTTATACCCTTAGCTTTCAAGGCTCGGGTAAATCCCTCTTCAACTGTGGATTCCACATTGTAATCTAATTCCTCTAATGTTCTCTTCGTTAAATCGAATAGAGATTGTACATTACTGATATGAGGAGCTGTGACTAGGATCCTTACCCTACCTTTAGCTCTTCTTAGTTTATGGGATAGTGCAGCGGTACCTATTCCTATAGCACAGGACTTACCCCTACCTCTATCAGCAGTAACTACTATCGCTATTTTTCCATCTTCTATTTTTTCATAGAGTTTTTCCATTAATCTTATTACATTTACTTGGTCCTGTGTTAGTGCTAATGAATATATTCTCCTCGGGAACTTAGTTCTCTTTGGAATCTCTATAATGCCTCTAACCCACTCTCTACTCACTTTATCCTCATGATATTTTATGAAAGATTTACTGTCGGCGTCGTATACAATTATACCTCTATGTTCAAGAAGCTTTCTAAGAAATCGCACCTTAAATAGTTGCCTGACTTGCTCTATACTGTAGCCAATAGTTACTAGATTAGCTTGAAATCTAGTATACGTAGTTAGGAACTTCTCGGTCTGAGGTAATAGCAATACTATAAGACCACCACCTCTTATTATGCCTATGAGTCTACCTAAGTCATTGGGTCTGATCTCATTGAATAGATCTAGAATAGCGAAATCATAGGTCATTCCGAGAACTTTTATGGTATCGGGATAGGGTATGAAGTCTATATTAGTACCTTTGGGAATAGTCTGCTTAAAGTAATCCCTTCTATCTCTAGCATCGTCGTACATTGGGTGATATGTATAGAGAACCTTGATTTCCCTTCCCCAGTACTCAGTAAAGATCTTCAGTACCTCTATACCTGTCTTGAGGGCTACCATTGGGTCGTTGGACACTATCACTACTAAGCGTCTATGGTTAGCTATTCTTGCAGCCTTTATCGATGCTATCACTTTAGCTATGAACTTCTTATCTATCATAACTACACCGTTTACTAGAAGCCTGCCTTAAATACACTACTCGGTTTCATCAACTCTCTTAGTACTACAGTAGCATATAATCCTTTTTTCAAGGTGAATCTCAGTACAAGTTTAAGTCTACCTGGGTGAAAGTCGTCTTCAGAAATAGCAACTATCTGAATGTCAAGTGGTGCAAAGATTGATGGTCTTACACCACCCTTCAGAGAGAGCTCGGGCATCTCCTGGATCTTGAATAGAGTGTTGTCAATACCCTCGATCTCCAGCACTTCTCTTTCAATATCTCCTTGTAGTCCACCAGAAGGAGTATATCCGTAGCCTATCAAGGGTAGTACTAGTGTAGCTCTACCTTCATTGATAAGCTTTAGGAAGGTTTTTCTATTAACGCTAGTAATCACGATAGCCCCCCTTAGTTCACCTCTCCTACTGATAAGTGAGACTCTATCTCCTTCCTCAGGATATCTTAGTGAAATTCCTCTCAGTAATCTCAAGCTCAGAATCCTATTGAAGATATAGGATTGGTAGGATTGAACAAATAGCCTCTTAGTAGTAAGCGGTAGCCTCCTTATAGCTCCTATAAAATCATTGGGTCTCCTCAATAGATGACTTAGAACTATTCTTTCATGCTTGAGGCTTTTAGGCATTAACTCTAGCGCAGCTTTAATATCACCCTCTGAGGCTCTCTCTCTCGCCTCTTTAGCCATATCACTCTCATTTGGATAGACTGTGTTTACGAGTTCCTCAACTGCTTTTCTAAAATTCCTCTTGATAATGTAGTACCCTATTATGTGAGTATTA
>QMRW01000087.1 GCA_003650785.1 Thermoprotei archaeon
GTCTCAGTCCTGGAGGAGCCCATCTTGGATCGTCCACAGCCACTACAACCGCTTTGGCATGCGATCTTTTCGCTATGGATGGAATCAACATTTGGAGTTCCTGTGGAAGTCCTAATGAAAGTACCAGATCACACTTAGGAATATTACTGGGTAGATATGTGCTTGGAATATAATCGAGGGGGATTTCGAGTGAAGAGACTTGTGAAAATTCGTGAATTCCCCAAATCCAGTGGGGAAATCCCCTATAGCATAGCAGCTCTACATTCTCCTTTGTCCATTCCCGGAGTAGGAGTAATAAAATATGAGGATACTTATGTGATAGAGAAGGATAGAGCAAAGAGAATTACAGACTATGAATATGAGATAGCAAAATAAACTCTTAGACATGTTTTAAGAAAGGTATAGGAATTAGAGAAGTTGATAGGCATAAGAGGAGTTTCATTCTGAGCTGACTAGCTCTTTAAGCCTTATCCTTTCATCCTATTCATTCTCATCAAACTCTTTGTCTTAGATTACCATCGTAGATATATTGTTGAGCAATCAAAAGATAATCAAAAACACTACTATATAGGGCATATAATCAAACTATACACTCGTACTATGCCCGACTTTCTACCTCATCTGGTTTACAGAAGAAGAAAAGTTTAATTCATAATTTTATATCTAAAGTCGGGAGGATAATATGGATTTAGGGTCTTTAGCTTTAGCTGATCTCCATATACATATGCATGAGGATGATCCTCCTCATAGAGGATGTAGCGTAGAAGAGATAGTGGAAGTCGCTTTAGAGCGTAATGTTAAACTTATTGGAGTTGTAGAACATTATCCAGGAGGTGTACTGGAGTACTATGGAAGTATTGAAAATTACTGCATCCAAGTAAGAAAACAAATAAAGGTAGCTAAGGAGAGATTTCCAGAGGTTGAGGTTCTCTTAGGTCTGGAGGCAAGTATCCTTACAGTGGATGGTGAACTTAATATTAGACCCGAGGAAGCTAGGAAGGTTGACTTTCTCTTAGTTGGAATGCATCATATCCCCGCTGGTGGAAAGTGCTTGCCCTACGAAATGAAGGGAAGAATAGGTGTGGGTGATGTCAAAGGTAATCCTGAATATCGGTCTTTTCTACGTAAGTTTAACTGGAAAGATCTTATTGAGGATTGGCAAGAGGCTACACTATCCCTAATGCGAAATCCTCTCGTTAGCATTTATGCACATCCAGTCCAGTGGCCTCTTGTAGTTATGAGAAAGTTCTTGCCAAAGGAAAGGTGGCATCTTAGGAAGATTGAAGATTTAATCCCACCACACATCGCTCAAGAAATCTTCTCAAATGCGAGAAAGGCTGGTATAGCATGGGAAGTTAATAATGGCTACCTTCCAGTAGAATATAGAGTTGATAATAAGTATGTAGGTGCAGGCAATAAGAGAGGAGAAAATAGTTGGTCAGGAATGATAGATCTCTTCAGGATTGTAGGAGAATACGAAGTGAAAGTCTCCCTAGGGACAGATGCACATGTGCCTATGGAACTAGAAAGGGTTGGTAGATTAGCGAATGCTATAGAGTTATTAAGGCTTGCAGGAGTGAGTAAGGAGAATATTATTCTAAAAAGAGAACAAATTCGTCTTTGCGGAACCTAGTAGAACTTTGGTTAGATAAAGAGATAGATATAGGAGAACTTTCTATGAAGCTAAGGGAAACTAAGACTCTATATTGGTTGACATAGTGCAAGAATACTAGAGTTTATAAGGAAATGTCTTTGTAGATAGAGAAAGTAGTCAAAAGATAATTAAGAGAAACTGGGTAATAACTTCGGTAGCATGAAGGTTATTACCCTCATATTCACTGCTAATAGCAGTAGACTCTGCATTACCATCGAGTAAAGTGGTGGGAATTGAAGTGGAGAGCATGTTATCTAGTATCAAAATCTTAGTTAGCAACTTAGTATCTAGAAATTAGAAGGTTGATAAGCTTAAGTTGCTAAAGCAGGAAATCACTATGTTTAACCGGTCTAAAAGAGCCAGGAATACGGATATAGGGAAGTTAAAGGCTTTAGTTAAAAAGCGTAGCTTAAGAGTTAAGGAATAATATGAGGATAAGCTAACTCTTACTTTTGGAGTGAAGTACGAAAAAATGATAATTAATAAAACTATGGCTCTGGAATCCATTGAATATAGAATGTACCTCCTACTCGAATTGGAGTATTGCCCGTATTTGTAACGCTTACTATTAGGAGGCCATCACTTATTCCATATGTAATAGTACAACTTGCTCCAGAAGGAGAGTAGCAATAATCCTCCTAGCAGCCCTATAATAATAACTATTGCTTATACTAGCCCCCTATCATATATAGATTAGACTATACTAATTAATTTTTATTATTGAATGGTATGGTCTTTACTATAACCTTGACCTTTACTAGACTTTTCAAAATAAGGATATAAAGGTGTGTATCTATTCAAATAAGTGATGCTGTTGAGCGATTCGAGGAGTAAAATTAGCTATTATCTTGAGGAAATAGTTCAAAAACTGAGAGGGCAGGCTCTTAAGGTAGTACTGTATGGTAGCTATGTGAGAGGACATTATAGAGAGGGAGAGAGCGATATCGACATACTCATAATCACTAAGGGTAAGGTAGAGGATGATGAGGTATACAATGTATGGCTTAAGGCACTACTAAATGGCGTAACTTTTGAGATTGTATGGCTAAGCATAGATGAATATTTCAGGCTTAAGCAGATGAACTCTCCTTATCTTAAACAGGTGGAGAAGGAAGGTATAGTAGTCTATGATATAGATCCTGAGATAGAGTACATCAAGAGTCTAGTAAGAAAAGCTGAGAGATGACTCAGGAGCGCTAAAAGAGAATATCAGGAAGGGAGTTACGATTTCTCTTGGTGAAAGCATTTAATGCAATTGAAATGCTGATAAGGGCTTCCTTATTGATGAAAGGACTAGAGGATGTAATAAGAACTCATGGAGAAAAAATTCAGAAGTTTGAAGAGAGATTAATCCTCAAACCGCCTTAATGGGGAGGCTCTCCGCCATTAAAGGGGGATGTCGCTCTGGGCGTAGGGCGAGCATCCAGAGCGGAAACGTAGACGGCAGAGGTAGGGGTGGAGAAAAACAACACCATTCTACCTATGAAAAAGGGGGAGATTGAGGATAGAGAGTTCTATCAACATAAGATAGTCTTTAATATATTCCAAGTCCTTTGTATAATCAGATGAAGACTATGGAGAATATAGTGAAGAGTCTTGAGGAATATTTAGTTCCATCATTAAATATAAACTTTGTTGATAGACTATGTGAAACTAGGCAAATATTGAATATTATTGACCGAATGAAGATAGGGTCATGGATACATGTAGTAACGGGTCCATGGGGTTGCGGGAAAAGTGAGTGGGCTAGGGCTTTAGTCTATGCACTGAATAAGATAGATGAATACAATGTAATTTATCTAGATTTAACTGAGAAAGAGATCGATAAATTTTATGCTACTACGAAAATGGAATTAATTGAATTGATAGAAGATGTGATTAAGGAAATTGCTGGAGATAGGGCAAAAATACCTTGGTATGTATACAGGGTGTTAAAGGAGATTTATGTAAAAATGAAGACTAGGAGTAGAGATCTCATTATAATATTTGATGAGATAACTTATGCCATTAGAAGAGATAGATATGAACTTGAAGCTTTTGTAAATAGTCTCGGTCAAAAGTTAATAGCCATTGCGAATGAATATTCTTGTAAAGCTCATGCGATAGTCATTACGAGCGATCAATTAGCTTCGAGGTATTTTACTCTCCTTTCAGGCAAGTTGTTAAGTAATTACGTCATGTGGAATTTAGATAAGAACTCTTTTAGTAAGCTTGTAAAGAGTTTGAATTCTCCGCTCGATATTGATAGTCTCTGGAAGATAATTGGAGGAAATCCTAGGGCTCTAGCTGAGATCTGGTTAAATTATGATTGGAATTTATCCTATTACATTGAGAGGCAGATAGATAAGGTAGGAGTGAGCATTAGAGAGAAGGCTATTGAAATAAGTAATCGAAGGAATATTACATATGATGATGCTATTTGTTTAATATACGATGAATTAGATAGGGCTCTAGATAATATTGGAGAGCTTGATACAATACTTTTATGGGATGTACTGCTTAGAGAGAACATTGCGATCTATGTCGATAATAGGTTTCATAAATTATCAGAGTTGCCTCCTGATACCTGGATTTCAAGTAGGTGTGCTTTTCAACTGCCAATTTACTACTGGATACTAAAGGCTATAGCTGAACATAGGACATTAAACGTAGATGTTGAATCTGTCATGAAATTTTTACCTTGAAACCTATTAGTTCTTCGCCGAGTTTTCAAACTCCCATGTAGTGAGGTTTAAAGCCTTGTGGAATCTATGTCTCGGGAGGATTTTATAAGCTTTGATTACTAACTCTGTTGCTTTAAGGACTTCCCTTTATACATGGAAAGCTTTTAGGTTGAGGTGTATAATGTTGTATTCATGACACTTAAGTACTTTCATTACTTTAACCCTCATTCTCTTCTAGGAATGTTAGTTCTTTGATAGCTTACTAGCAATAGAATTGCTGAGTCCAACGATGAGGACTATGAGTCTCTATGAATTCAAGTTCGATGAGGAGAGTACTGAACAGAATATTCGAATAGTGAAATTAATGAAAATGTAATCCCCCAGTCGAGTTTAGAGGATATCAGTCATAATGAAGACTTCACTATACATATATCAAAAATTATGGAAGTAGCAGAGAATAAGAACAGTCATGTCCTATGCTAATTTTAGAACAGGCTTTATTGATGCAAACATTACCAGATTCGATTTATGCTAAGCTAGAACATTTAAGTTAGACTGGAGAGTGGTAATGTATTCTCTTAAGAGGGAACAAGTTACCTACCAATACTTAAGTCATTTATTATTTGTCTCTTTTTTGAAGTATTTCTTTAGCTTTTAGTACGAGTTTTTTAGCTTCTTCTCTAGTATAAATTTCTTTAGGAGTTTTAAGGGATTCTATATCTCCATATGTAGTTAATCCATAGTGTTTAGAGACCTCATCTACTACTCTGGATAGCTCTTCTAAGAAGTTTTTATACTTCTTCAGTTCTTTTCTTTCTTCAATTAATTTAAGGAGTTCACCACCTGGTCTATAACTCCAAGTTGGGGGTTTGAATAGAGCTATTATTGCTTTAGTTGAATTTTCTATTGATAGCTGTGCATAGTGTACTGCTACTGAATAGAGTCCTATGTTAAAAGACCTCTCTGCAGTTTCTAAATGGTCTTTGGCTAATCTTAATCGAAACTCAAATTCTCTTATAGGGTCCTCATCTATACTTAGTGTAAAGGGA
>QMRW01000088.1 GCA_003650785.1 Thermoprotei archaeon
ATTAGCCCTGAGCACTTCCTGTACCATGGGTATCTCAGGACTCAGCTTTCTAGTCCCCACGTGGGATACTATGCCATGGACTAGTGGATGCACTCCTGTGAGAATAGTAGTCCAACCAGGATGAGTAGGTATACCTGTAGCGTAAGCAGAGGTGAACATTATGGATTCTCTAGCTATTCTATCAATATTAGGTGAAGTTTTTCTGATATACCCATAACATGTTAAATGATCCGCCCTTAGAGTGTCTATGCCTATTAAGATTATGTTCGGTCTTCTCATCTCATACACCTATCACATTCTACCTCGATTACACGACTATTTATAGTATGGCTTGAGCATAGGATGTAAAGATTTTAAGGAAAGTTTGTAGGAGATATTTGTGCATGTTATACCTAAACCTAGGGAAGTATACCATAGAGAAGGGCAGTGCTTCCTCTCCCCTCCTATTAAGGTTTACAGTAGGGGATTGAGGGAGGTCATAGTAAAATCCTTGGAAGAAGAACTTCAATTCTGGAGGCTCAGATATACTATGTCTGAACTTGAGGAAGCCGATATTATAGTTCTCATAGAAAAGGATTATGAGAATTATCTGAGTGAACATAGTATAATAGTTCCTGAAAGAATAGGGCTAGAGGGTTATGTAATAGATATACGCTTGAAGAAAGTCTATGTAGTAGCGAAGAGTCAACTGGGTATATTCTACGGTATACAAACACTACGTCAGATGATAGAAGTTAGTAATGGAGCCCTAATACTCCCCTGTCTACTAATAATAGACTACCCCCAATTTAAATCCAGAGGATTCACAGATGATATAAGTAGGGGTCCTGTACCTAGACTTCAGTTTGTAGAGAGAGTAGTCAAAATACTAGCTGAGCATAAGATGAATGCATTTACACACTATATGGAACTCCATGCACTTAAGTTTCCATCTCATCCTGATACCACATGGCAGGATTACCTTACTCCTGGTGAAGTTAAGGCTATTGCTGAACTTTGTAAAGAGTACTTTATAGATTACTTTCCATCAATTCAATCCTTCGGACATTCTAGGATACTGCTAAGTAAACCTGAATACCTCCACCTAGCAGAATTTCCAGGAAGTTCACTTCTCTCACCAGTAAAACCCGAAGTCTATGAGTTTCTAAGAGACATCTATAGAGATGTATGTAGACTCTACGGTTCAAAGTACTTCAATATCAACTGTGATGAAACAGGTGATCTGGGAAAGGGGGCTAGTAGAGAGTTATGTAAGGAAGTAGGAGAAGGGGCAGTTTACCTAGCACATATCCTAAAGCTTAGAGAGATCCTGAGGGATCTTGGAAGGATTCCTATGATGTGGGGAGATATGGTGTTGAAGTATAAAGAAATAATAGAGAAAATCCCACGTGATATAGTAATACTGAATTGGAACTACTCCGCTAGAGATAGTTTTGATCATTTAATAGAGCCTTTATGGAGGTATGGTATAAAACAAATAGTCTGCCCTGGTATACAGTGTTGGGGTAGACTATTTCCAGACTATATTGAAGCAAGGATTAATATAAGTAGATTTTCAAGAGATGGAGCTAGGTATGGAGTTATAGGA
This sequence comes from Thermoprotei archaeon, assembly GCA_003650785.1. Lineage (GTDB taxonomy): Archaea > Thermoproteota > Thermoprotei > Thermofilales > B20-G17 > B20-G17. The sequence goes on from QMRW01000088.1 coordinate 1,589, forward strand.
GTACTCACGACTTCGTGGGATGATGATGGTGAAAATCTTCAATCACTTAATTTTTACGGTATACTCCTAGCAGCAGAGGCTTCCTGGTGTGGTAGTATAGGAGAGGATTTTGATGAGAGATTTGATTGGGCGCTCTTTAGATCTAGAAGTAGAGTGGGAAAGGCCATAAGATTATTAAGTGAGTGCATCCATGGGAGACTCATAGGTTACACTAGATCCTTCTGGATGAACCCCTTCGAGAACATAAGCATACTGGCTCTGATGGCAAAAGAATCTGAAAAGTGCTATGAGTTGATTGAGAGAGTAGAAGAGATAATTAGTGAAGCTAAACGGACTATTAGGAGAAATCTAGATCTACTTGATTTCATAGAGTTCTCTGCTAAAAGGCTTAAACATGTGATGATCAAGGTATTGGGATCCTACAGTCTCGTCAGATCTGTAGAAATAAAAAGAGGAGTTAAAGAGGCATTAGAAGAGTCCATTAATACTTTCGAGAGGTTATATAGTGAGATACCTGAGATTGAAGACTTTCATAGAATACTATGGAATAGAGAGAGTAAGAATAAGGCATTTGAGAATATTATAAGCCCACGCTATAGTGCCTACCGAAAATTACTCAAGGATATACTTGAGAAATTAACGAGTATGAAAGCTGAAGAATTAACAATATCGCAACTCACAAATGAGTTGACAGCCCTTACCTATGTTCCTTACATTCCTATGATGACTTAATACCCAAATTCGCTAATAGACCATTTTCAATTCGTTCTATCCGTACTCTCCATGAATTTATTACATTTGATGTTATTAAAAGGTCTTGTAATCTCTTAACTCCCACAAGTATTGTAAATAATGCTTATTATGACAACCCCCCGATGTGATTGGGGAGTCCCTATGTCTAAGATGGCTGTAGTAGTAATAGATATGCTTAAGGATTTCGTCTATGGTGCGCTTAAATGTGAAAGAGCTCTCGACATTATACCTAATATAAGGAGGCTATTGAACTATGCTAGAGAGAAGGAAATTCCCATAATATATGCTAACGATGCCCACCTACCTGAAGTAGACCTGGAGTTTAAGAAGTGGGGACCTCATGCTATAAAGGGAACTGAAGGAGCTGAAGTAATAGATGAACTGAAACCTCAGGAGAAGGATTTTGTAATTGAAAAGAGGAGGTACAGTGCCTTCTACGAAACGGGTCTTGATATGCTATTGAGAGAGCTAAATGTGGATACCCTTATCCTCACAGGACTTCATACTAACATATGTGTTAAGCATACAGCAGCCGATGCCTTCTATAGGGGCTATAAGATCATTGTTCCAGAGGATTGTGTAACTACATTTACCGAGGAGGATCATAGATGGGGACTCAAGTATATGAAAGAGATATATGGGGCTAAGATAGTAACCCTAGAGGAACTGATAAAAGAATAGGTCACTGGATATAACTAACTTGCGAATCTGAAGGAGTGATTTTTTGTAAGGCTATCACCCTCTTCTCAGATCTATAACTACACCAATGTGATTCTGTACTAATATAGGATTTGAGCTCAGAGTAGGATTTAAATTTCACTGCCACTAGCATGAACAGTATGATACCTATCGGTGAAATTAGGAGGAAGAAAAAAGTTCCTATAATGACGTGGATGCTTATTATAGTTAATGTAGCCATTTTCGTCTACTGTCTTCTAAAAGGTCCTGCTTACTATGGAGGAATTATACAGAAGTATGGTATGGTACCCTACGATATACTATGTGGAAGGAGACTGCATACTATAATCACCTCTATGTTCCTTCACGGTGGCCTTCTGCATCTCATCGGCAATATGATGTTTCTACTAATATTTGGTCCTGGAGTGGAATCAAGGATAGGTAGGACTAGATTCATGGAATTATACTTAGGTAGTGGTATAGTAGCGAGCTTTGCACATATAGTGATTCTTCTCCTCTTCTCTGAACCCATTATAGTTTACGGCCCATTCGGTTATAGTGAGATAGATCCACTAAAGATACCATGTATAGGAGCATCTGGAGCAATTTCAGGTCTCCTAGGTGCCTACATGGTTCTATTACCCAACGTTCTCCTAGATGTACTGACTATGATAGGTCCCATACCCATGATAATCAGGATACCTGCCGCAGTTTTTATCTTCTTCTGGTTCCTCTATCAACTGTATATGGGAACTGTTTCCATCTCCTTTGGCTTCTACTCTGGAGTGGCCTTCTGGGCGCACATAGGTGGCTTTATAGCCGGACTTGTAATGGCACCCTCGCTAGGGAAAGAGGTACGTAGAAAAAGGAGAGTTAGAGTGGACTATGCTGGTAGGATATGGTATGAAGTACCAGTAAAGTAGAGTTTCACTTTATCTATTCTACTGATATTCCTACTACACTAGTATCTGAGTTATTATAGTGTTTCTCGTGAGATTGTGAACAGTTAGTGGAGATTTTGTAGATTGTCCAGTATGACTTCGTTTCAGGAGTACACTATCTCTCCTCCACTCCTTCATTTAATCTCTCAGAAATACTATGAGTACTCACCTTTTCTCTATGAAATCTCACAGTTCCTTATCCTATAGATTCTACTTCCATAGTCGAATACGACCTAACGAGCTAGCGTACCTATTTGAGGTTTCGAGAGCGAGAAGACTTAAGACTTCTCTTTAGTGCTAACAGAGGTGCCAGAGATAGGAGATTCATCAAACCTCCAGATAGTATGGTAATCTTGGGTTCTATATTCCACAGTATAGCTCCTATCGTTGGAGTGGGTAGAGTACATAGACCTACCATAGTATCTAAGAGACCCGAGGAAACAGCTACTCCATAACGTGGAGCTAGTTTTGATAATAGTGCTCTCCTAGCAGGTAAGTCTAAGGCTGTAGCTAGTCCTAAAAAGATGTATGTTATCAGAGCATCTACGAATCCAGAAGTATAGCTGTAGCCGAGGTAGCTTAAGGCTACGCCTATGAAATGAAGAGCAAGTACTTTTACTTCTCCTACTCTATCAACTAGTAGTCCACAGAGAGGTTGTATTAGGATGTAAACTATACTCCTAGTGGTTACTATTAGACTATACTCAAACTCGCTAAGTCCTAGTACTCGTTTAGCGAAGAGAGGTACATAAGATACAGTTATGAAAACACTAAAGTCGTGTACCATTATCGTGAGTATGAGGATAGACAGACTTTTAATTCGTAATATCTCTACTACATTATCCATTCTATTGCATCGAGGTTTCTGAGTACGAGGAAAGTATAGGAGAATTAGGATAGCTATTAAGAGAAATACTAGTGAGGAGATCGTGTACAGTAGATCGTAATCCCATATGTTAACTATAAGACCTGAACTCAGAGAACCTATAGTACGTGCAAGACCTATAAGTGCATAGTAGGACGCGAAGGCTAGACCCAGTCTTCTCATAGGCATAGTGGTTGCGATAACCTCTATACCCGACTGAGTAAAGAGTGCAATAGCAAAGCTAGATACAAGCAGTATTACTATCAAATCTACTACTCCTGAAATCCACCTCAAGTAGAGTACGGAGATTGATAGTAGAAGTACGGAGGATAAGAGTACTAGTCTCCATGAAATCTTCTCTACTATAAGCCCAGCCACTATGGAAAGTACCCATGGGAGACTGATCACTAGAATGGAGGAGAATCCCACCTCTTGAATGCTGAATCCCCTTTCATCAACATAGAATGGGAGTAAAGTCTGCCATATAGAATTATTAAAGACTATGAGCATGCCTAGCACTAA
>QMRW01000089.1 GCA_003650785.1 Thermoprotei archaeon
ACTTAATAAAGGAGAACTACAACAGTACAGTTCTGCCGATGAACTCTATAATAAACCCCGAAATCTATTCGTAGCAGGCTTTATAGGAAGCCCACCTATGAACTTCATTGATTGTACTCTAGTAGAAAAAGAGGGTAACTATTACTTAGATGCAGGTAGCTTTATGGTAAAATTACCTATTGATTTAGGAAAGTTAGTAGCCGAAAAGGCTACAGGTCCGGAATTGGTTTTAGGCGTACGACCTGAAGACCTAAAGATAAGTCTTAAACCTACTGAAAACTCCATAGAATCGAACGTATACGTTCTAGAACCGCTCGGTAAAGACACTATAGTTAATGTTAAGTTAGGAGATACTCTAGTAAAAATACTAGCTCCTCCATATATCAGATTATCTATAGGAGATAGAATCTGGATAGTCTACGACCTGAATAAGATTCACATATTCGATAAGAAAACAGAGAAGGCGATACTATAATTCACGGTCTTTAAATAAATAGTTGAAGTCAGGTATCAAATGTTAAGAGTATCTCTCTTCTCTTTTCTAATACCGAATTATAAAATAGAATCACCTAGGCTATCATTAACGATCAAACCCCGAGAATGATCCATGGGAATGAACTGTGAACCCAAATCTAACAGAAAGCTTATAATACTTCACTACAATTACCCTATAGAACTACCATTGATGTGCCCCGGTGGTGTAGCCCGGCAAGCATCTCGGCCTTTCGAGCACCTGGAGAGGAAAGCCGAAGATCCCGGGTTCAAATCCCGGCCGGGGCACCACTTTTTCTAAAAATAGGAGGATCTGAAGTTAGGGAAAATTTCCATAGTGGATGGTGTAACTATTTATCGAAGAATAAGAAAGAGTATCAATTGCATAGTACGATCCCTAGCAGACTACCACTAAATAGAGGATGGAGGTGTACTATAGGTTTTCAGTAAACTTACTTTCAAATCCCTTAATAAGGTAGAATTTATTAGATAAGACTACTACACTTGTATAGCTGGCATGAGTGAAGTAAGGAGTATGGGAAGAAGGAGATTTGAGTTCGAGCTCTTGGGATATCCATACGAGCATACAATAGTACTAGTAGCTCTGTATCTAGTAGGTAGAGTAGGGAGGTATAGGCTCAGTGAGATATTGAAGATAGGAGAGGGAAGACTTAGAGGGATAATTAAATCCATGGTTAAGAAGGGATTAATAGAATCTAAAAGAGGAGGCTCGGCACTTACTGAAAAGGGAAAGAACTACATACTCACATTACTTGCAAATTTTGGCATCAAGAACTTGAGTTTTATGAGGATTGCATTGAATACTGAGGTCTATACCTGTCTCTATACTAATGTAGGTATACGGGAGAATATCGATATACTTGCAGTAAGGGATGAGGCTATTAGAGGAGGGGCATCCATGGCACTGATAATGAGATATAACGGTAGGGGATTATACTTACCTCCGAACATAGGATACCTTCATGACTATTACCCAGAGCTAGATAGAAAAATGAGAAAAGAACTACCACTGGAACCGAAGGAAGTACTTGTAGCTATACTAGCTGAGGAATTAGGACAGGCCCTGATGGGGTTCCTAAGAATACTTAATTTGATAGGAAGAGTCTTGAGATAGTGCTCTACCCTAGTATTTATATTATAACCAGTAGTACTAATCTCGGGATCATGGTGCTGGACAGAGTTACGGTAGTACTGCATAACGTATTTTCAGTATATAGAGTTCTCGAGATGGCAAGACTAGTATATGGATTAGGATTCAAAACCTTCATAGTCACTAAGGCTTCAGGAGCTGCTGCACACGAAGGAGTACCTCAGGCTAGTAGACTGGCTATTAAGACTAATAGAAATTTCTTTTATCTTGCCGATCTGAACGACTTCATAGAATTATTCAAGCCCGATAAGGCCTACCTCTTCGTACCAAAAACCTATGCTAGAGATGCCTTTAATTTCGATGAAGTCGTCGAACTCTTAAGGGATGGTAAAAACATAGCTTTAGTGTTTGGAGGCGGTGAACCCGGACTTAGTAGAAGGGATATGGAGATGGGAGAAGCAGTATATATAGTACACATAGAGGATGATATAGGTGCTGTTCCCCTAGCCTCTATAGTACTCTACGAGTTACTCTTAAGATCTAGAGATTGACTATAAATAGGTACTCACAGTGAGTCATGGTAGTAAGCTTAAGAAAGTAGAATGAGTAGATTTAAATGGGAGAAGAGATCGACAGAAAGGGAATTAGAAGGGATAATGCGGTGAATAGATCTCTTACTAGAATGCTCTTAGGATACATGTCAAAACACAGAGCCATAATACTGGCAACACTAGCAATAGCTATAACTCTATCAGCTTTAAGTGTAATATCACCACTTTTAATAGGACGTTCCATAGACCTACTGGTAGTACGTGATATAAGTGAGCTCTGGAAGTATGTGATATTATTGATATCCATAGCAATAGCTCAAAGTATACTCTCATTTCTACAGAGATACCTCTCCACCTACCTATCCCAGAACGTAGTGTACGATATTAGAAATCAGCTCTACAGTCATCTGTACAGACTCTCATATGGATTCTTCAATAAAATGCCCACGGGACAGGTTATAAGCAGGATGACCTCCGATGTAGATACTATAGGTGTACTTATCAGATTTACGCTGATTCATGGAGTCTATGCAATCACTACAGTGATATTAGCACTTGTGATTATGTCTATGAGAAACATCACACTGACTATGCTAGTACTATGCATACTACCGATAATATCACTAATAGTGATACCCTATAGCAGAAGAGTTAGAAAGTACTTTAGTCGTACTAGGGAGCTCTACGGCGAGATGACTTCACTACTACAAGAATCAATTGCTGGTATCAAAATAGTAAGAACTCTCCCCGCAGATGTAATCTTCGCTGATAGATTTAGTCTACTAAACAGGAATTACTTGAGTACCATGGTACGTATTACTAGGCTGAGAGCACTCACTAGGTCAGTACTAGCATTCATAGTATCCTTCACCCTTCTTATAGTGTACTGGTATGGTGGACTTAAGACTATAGCTGGAGAGCTTACTATAGGTGACATAGTCTCCTTTTCCCTTTACACAAATATGCTAATGTGGCCTCTAATAACCCTGGGCTTCCTAGTCGCTCTGTACGAGAGAGCTAAGATCTCCATGAAAAGATTAACAGATATCCTAGGTACTAGGAGCGAGGTCCTAGAGGCGTCCGATGCGAGTGACATAAAAATTAGGTATGGAAGTATAAACTTCGAGAACGTATGGTTCTCCTATGATGACAAATCCTGGGTATTAAAGGGGATAAATCTGAATATAGAGCCTGGTGAGATAGTAGCTATAGTTGGACCCACTGGTAGTGGTAAGACTAGTCTATTACATCTACTATTGAGATTATATGATCCTCAAAAGGGAAGGATCTGTATAGATGGAATTGATATTAAAAAGTTCAAACTCGAATCCCTTAGAAGACAAATAGGAATAGTACACCAAGACATCTTCCTATTTCCAAGCAGTATCAAAGATAACATCGCGTACGGAAAACCCACAGCATCTCTCGAAGAAATAATGAAAGTAGCTAAAATGGCCCGTATACACGATTTCATAAGCTCTCTTCCCTTGGGATACGACACACCTGTGGGAGAGAGAGGAGTAACTTTATCCGGGGGTCAAAGGCAGAGGTTAGCTATAGCTAGAGCACTACTCTTAGATCCCAAAATAATTCTAATGGATGATCCTATATCACAGATAGATAGTGAGACTGAAATGGCTATTTATAATGCACTGACGAAGTACTTCAAAGGTAAAACTGTACTTATCACTACGCAGAGACTCTCTACACTTAGACTAGCTGATAGAGTAGTAATTATGGATAATGGGAGAATTGTAGAGGAGGGGACTCACGAGGAACTTATTAAGAGAGGAGGGGTGTACTCAAGACTATTCGAAAAGTTCCGTGAGGGGATGATGTAGCGTGGGATACCATATAGTAAGATATCTTCAGAAAGAGAAGGAGAAGAGAAAACTACCCTTTAAATATCTATTCAAGAGGACTTTAATACTACTATCCCCCTTCAAGTACTCATTAATACTATTACTAGTTCTATCTATTGTAGGTATATGTCTAAACTTAGTGATACCGTACATAATCAAGCTTTTTGTAGACGCTATAGTGATAGGAGATATAAATTCCCTAGTCAACTTGGCCATAATATTCATTGTAGTAGCTACAGTAGGGTTAGCCGTAAACTACACGAGGTCTTACCTGGTACCATTAATCGGTCAAAAACTTATGCTTAACTTGAGAAATTCACTCTACAGACACGTTCTAACAATAAAGTTAGACTATTTCTCCAGAATACCTACCGGGAAGATAGTAGCAAGGATTATGAACGATGTCGATAGTATCGGTGAGATCCTAGCATCTGGTGCTATAGATGTACTCAGTGATTTCATATTCATAGCCGGAGCTATGTTCATAATGTTTAGTCTATCCGTGGAACTAGCACTAATAGTGACTATTACAGTACTGATAGTTGTGATCATAGCGTACATCTGGGGTGAGAGAGCCAGGGAAGTCTATAGAAAGGTTCGAGAGAGTGTCGCTGAAGTTACTAGTAAAATAGAACAGGATGTATCTGGAGCATTGCTTTTACACACCTTTATACATAGGAGAGCTGATAGTGTAATGGAATTTCAGAGATTAAGTAAGAAAACTCTTACTAGTAGTATTAGTGCAGCAAAAATAGTAGGTTCTATGGGACCCTTAATAAGACTGATAGAAGCGTTGTGTTATATTCTCATCCTATGGTACGGAAGTCATCTGGTAGGAGTCGAGAAGATCACAATAGGCACACTTTCTGCCTTTTATGGGTATGTAGGTATGCTTTTTAGGCCACTGATTATGCTCACAATATTCTATGGATCATTTCAATCAGCACTAGCCTCCCTAGAGAGAATTTTTGATCTTCTAGATACAGAGGTAGAAGCTAGAAGAGGAGATAGAAGAATCAAAGTAAGGGGAAGTATAGTATTCGAGAATGTAACCTTTGGATATGATCCAGATAATCCAGTACTGAAAAGTCTCAGTTTTAAAATAAATAGTGGAGAGGTTGTAGCTATAGTAGGGCCTACTGGTAGTGGTAAAACTACTATCGTAAAC
>QMRW01000090.1 GCA_003650785.1 Thermoprotei archaeon
TAAGATAGAGTCGAAGGAGGATATGATAAAGTCGGCTAAGGAGATAAGTAAACTGGGGCCTAAGGCTGTAGTTATCAAGGGAGGTCATCTAACAGGAGAGGAGACCCTAGATATTCTATTCTATGAGAACAAGGTGTATGAGTTCACTGGAAAGAGATATGATGTAAAGACGACGCATGGAACTGGTTGTAGTTTCTCAGCAGCAATAACAGCTGAACTAGCTAAGGGAAGAGATATAATCTCAGCTGTAAAGACAGCTAAGGAACTAATATCCCTAGCTATAAGATATGGAATACCCATAGGAAAGGGATACGGTCCCGTAAATCCAATGGCTATAGTCTACAGAGAAGCCTCTAGATTACAAGTGATAGAGTCTATAGAAGAAGCTTTGAGAATACTGAAAAGTGAGGAGGGAATACATGAACTAATACCAGAAGTGGGAATGAACATAGCTGAAGCAGTTCCTTATGCTACAGATGAAAATGATATAGCTGCTATACCGGGTAGGATAAGAACTTCACCTCTTGGAGATATATACTGGAATTATCCCAGGTTTGGAGCTTCATCCCACTTAGCTAGATACATCCTCAGAGCAAGGAGGTATGATAAAGAGGTTAGAGCTGCGATTAACATTAGGTTTAACACTAGGTTCATAGAGGCTACTAAAGAGCTTGGATATAGGGTATCCTACTATGATAGGCGTGAGGAACCTCCTGAAGTGAAGGCGGTAGAGGGGATGACTGTTCAATGGGGTGTGGATACTGCTGTTAAGAGAATAGGATGTATGCCAGATGTAATATTCCATAGGGGTGATTGGGGTAAGGAACCTATGATAGTAGTATTTGGATATAGTGCGATAGATGCCGCTAAGAAAATAGTTCGAATATGGAGAAAAATTAAGTAAAGAAACTTAGTAATAATATTTACTAATTAAGTTTTAGATAATGATAGATATAAATATAAAAATAATTATATAAATGAGTATTATTGAAAAACAATATCAGTGAGGGTCTAGGGGGAGACTTATATTTTAGTTGGATTTCTTTTGAAAAGACACTCACTCATCAATTCAGGGGTGTAATATTTGAGGAGACATATAGTAGTAGACCCTACTACAGGTAAAATAAAGGGCTTCATCAATATCGTAAATAGTGAAAAGTGTTTTAAAGCTCTATCACATCCTCTTAGGCTAAGAATTCTTAAAATACTCCTTAGACAAATTATGTATCCTAGGCAGCTAGCAAGAGAACTTAACATAAGCCAACAATTAGTAAACTACCATGTAAAAATACTGAGAGAGGCTGGATTAGTAGAGGAAGTGAAGAGGATTAGAATTCGTGGAAGACTTACTAGATTGATTAAACTATCTTCGGAGGGATTTGCTGTACTTCTAAAAGCACGAGAAGAACAGGTTAGTACTATAGAGAAACTACCTAAATTCCTGATAGAGATGATAGGAGGTGGAGAGAGGGTAGTACTGGTACTCAGTAATCCAGAGCCTCATGGTAAGTTCATGTGTAGAGGAAAGGATCACCATATGATAGTAGAGACTATATTCAAACTTGGCTTCTTCTCAAGTCGCAGTAATTTACTAAGTGTCAAGTTAGATACTAAAGTGACAGAGGAAGATTTGAGGTCTAGTAACGTAATATTGCTAGGGAACCCTATTGTAAATACTATCACCTACAGGATAAATGAAGAATTACCCATAAGATTTGATCTAGAGAGAGGTAGTATTATTGTCAGTCTACTATCACATAGAACTTATACCGAAGAGGAGAATGGTGTCATAGAGGTACTCCCTAATCCATTTAACAAAGATCTAAGCCTACTCGTAATAGCTGGTAAGGGTATACGTGGAACAGCTGCTGCGATAATAGCCTTAAACAAGTATCCAGATAAAGTTGCTAGTGGAAATAAGTACGATAGCGATGTAGTAGCACATGTAGTAGAGGGTGTTGATGTAGACTGTGATAATATGATCGATGATGTTGTAATTTTAGAATAGGTAACTTCTCTAATTCAGTAAGGAGTACCATTAGATTGTGTTGAGCAGTATACGAATAGTATTAAGTATTGAAACTATTATTAGTCGGGTGGTATCTTGAGTATCCCCAGAACTATAGAGTGGGTTGATGGAAAAGTAAGAATACTAAATCAATTAAAACTACCTCATAAAGTCGAGTACATAGAGACTGATGATTATAGGAGAGTTGCTAGAGCTATAAAAGACATGGAGATAAGAGGAGCACCTGCAATAGGTATCGCAGCAGCTATGGCACTAGCACTAGCTACTAGGGAAATCAGGACAGTACATCTAGAAGAAGCTATCAAGATTCTAGAAGAAGCTGCTAGTGTCCTTTCATCTACGCGTCCAACTGCTGTAAACCTATTCTGGGCAATAGAGAGGGTCAAGAAAAGGGCTATGAGAGCTACTACTGTAGATGAGCTTGTAGAAGCTGTTGTAGATGAAGCACTGAAGATATGGAAGGAGGATGAAGAGGTCAATAGGAAGATGGGTGAAATAGGAGAGAAGCTCTTAGAAGATGGAGATACTGTAATTACTATCTGTAATGCAGGATCCCTAGCTACAGGCTACTATGGTACAGCTACCGCTCCTATATACACTGCTGTAGAGAAGGGTAAATCTATAGAGGTTATTGTAATGGAGACTAGACCCTATCTACAAGGAGCAAGACTCACTGCATTTGAACTCAGTCGAGCCGGTATTCCAGTTAAGATAGTGACCGACAACTCTATTGGTATATTAACCATGAAAGAAAAAGTGGATATAGCCTTTGTAGGAGCTGATAGGATAACTAGAGATGGGTATCTAGTAAACAAGATAGGTACTTACCTACTAGCTCTAGTATGTAAGGAAAGAGGAATACCCTTCTATCCAGTAGCTCCTACGAGTACATTGGATATCAAGAGAGGAATCGAGGATATAGTTATAGAGAAGAGGCCTGGTAAAGAGGTCATCTATATCTATGGACATAGAATTGCACCAGAGGGTGTAGATGCCATCTACTACGCATTTGATATAACTCCTCCTAACCTAATAACGGGGATAATAACAGAGAGAGGTATACTATATCCACCAATTCACAAGGCTATTAAAAAACTGGTCTCCAATAGGGATTAAGTATCTACTTTCCAGAGAGTACTCTCTGTACTATAGATATTTTCTACAGTTGTAGCAGTACCAACGCTTATACTGTTCAATCCATGTTGCAGGCTTTCCACAGGTTGGACATATTTGTTCTCTAGATGTAGGAGCTCTTTCAGCAGGGACTTCTGGAATCTCTATATCTGTTTTTAGTAGTACTATATCTCCTACCGCTGACACATCCATCCAGTCTATTTCTATACTCTCTCCCCATACAGTTTCTACTATTAAGGATACTTTATTCTCTCCTGGTATTAGTCCAAAATCCTTTATGGTACCAACCAATCTAGCACTCGGAGTGTATACCTGCATTCCTATTATCTTACTACGTGGGATGGCTTTACTCAATGTACCACCGTTAATTATTTAAGCTCATAGAATTAAACTTTAACGCCCAGGTGATCTCTGTGGGAATAACAGTAACTAGATATAGTAGGCTCTATGAAGATAGAGCCCCTGTCTTTGAAGACTTTGTAAAAGAAGTACACAAAGATCTACAAACTAGAGGCTATAGTTTTGAAATAGCAGAAGCGGGAGTATTAACCTACGAGGACTCTTGGAATAGTGCTAGAATTAGGATAGCTCAAGAGGACAATAACCTTAGGTACATATACACCATAGAGATGTCTACACTCGCACTGATAGGGATTGTTATAGGTATTCTCCTTATACTAATAGTGGGTATAGTGATAGCAATACTCTGGTATACAAAATATAGCTCTCTCAAAAAGGCTATGACAGCTGCTGGTGAGACCGCGGCCACTAAAGTACCACCTCTACCACCACCTCCACCACCTACATAATCCTACTTACAGAGTATACAAGCACCATAGCTAGGCTCAATGGATAGCATCTGTGGTCTGATACCATATCGGTCGTAATAAGTATTCTCAAGTACCTTTCCCAATGAATCGACCTTATCCTTCCTAGTAATACAGAGCACTCCTCCTCCTAGACCTGCTCCCATGAGTTGTGCTTCAGCATATCCCTCCAGATGATAGTGTATCATGTCGCACATATAGTCTATAGGCTCTATACTCCTCTCATAGCCACCCGGTTGCCAGTAGAGCTGTGCCTCCTCTAAGACTCCCCTTCTCACCATCTGTATTAATTCATTTAGTCTCTCATTGGTACTGAATATCGATGGATTCCATTCTACTCTATTTCCCCATTTATCGAATTTAGCTACTCTATCACCGTCATGGGATACCTTTATGAGTTTAAATATGCTTGCTATATCCCCTCTTTTGAGTAGGTGAGGGAATACTTTCGATCTTTCGATCTCTGCTAACCCATATAGTGCTCTTTGTCTGATTTTATAGCCTTGTGGAGGCTCTTTGTGGTTGGAGAATATTATCTCTAATTCATCTAGGTACTCCTCTGCGCACATTCTCCTGAGGTCTTTTCTACTAGCTCTCTCGGGTAGTGACTTTATTATTTCATATATTCTGTCAAGACCAACTTTGAGATTTTCAACACTTATATCCCTAAGTAGCATGATTCTATCACTGTACTCTTTAAATCTACTCTTTACTAGGAGTACAGCTATTCTGTACTCAGCAGCAGTCACTCTAAGATAGTTTATAGCATCCTCAGTATCTGGTCTCTCAAATCCCGAATCTATAATTATAACCTCATATCCCTCTGGAAATGGCGCATATGAGACCTCTTCTGGTAGGGTGGGTAGACATTTTATGTGTGATACAAATCCTCTTTTTGAGAGTATTATAGCAGCATGATCAGCTGTACCACCACGGGTGAGTCTATACCATTCGGAGTAGCCTACTCTATCTATGAACTCGCCTAGTGGTATATCTAGATCAAATAGTTCTCTTAACGCTATAGCTATGGATACCACAAGTGCTGAGCTTGAACTAAGACCTCTCTTGGGTGGTATATCACCATGTACTAGAGCATCTATACCACCAACTCTCTTAAGAATTTCACCA
>QMRW01000091.1 GCA_003650785.1 Thermoprotei archaeon
AAATTTGTAGTTGGAACTTGTTTTCCATATGGCAGTACTACAGGCCACGTAGGCGCTATTGAAGTGGAGGCTAGTCCTATACTGACTTCTCCTTTTGAACTATACTCGTGTACTTTACCAACAGAACTCTTTATCCTCCACTCCCTCCTTTCATGGGTAAGAGTGGAGTTTATATTTTTTACTCCTACCTCTGCGCCTACGTTTCTGCCCTGGAAATCCGCCTTACACACAGAGCGACAGCTCTCTTCGACGGCGGGGAGTCCCCCCATTAGGGCGGATTGGGGGTTGATCTCTTCTCAGGGCCTACCCCACTCGTGTGAGGATCCCGAGCGTCATGAGGTCCTATGGAGGTCGGGAGTGAGGGTTTCACTATTTTAGGCTGTGTATGGGTCTTTCTCTATGCTCTCCCTTATCCTCTCCTTTACTCTAGGTAGTAACTCATGGAAGTAAGGATATTTAAAGTCTCGTTAGAATAGAGGATAAAACATAAGTAATGTCATAAACCCCGTGACAAAACTAGCGATTCTTTTCGGTCATATCTGAGCATTAATGTGCATCAAATATTTGTGTACATGATTTTTGTTTTTTGAGTGAGAATAACCGAGATTTGAGCCGGAAATCGACATCTTTGTGTATGTTATACATAAACTTTCTTGAGCATAATCCGAAAATAAATGATAAATTTTGACTAAACATTAATTCCGGGCAAAACTTATTCTAATATTTCAAGAAAATCAATTTATTATGAGTTATGAAAATGGGATAATCCCTAATGACAAAACTTAGGTGTTATGAATAAACCGAAGAGGTAGAACCCAGCCGTCATTATAGTTGTCGTTGGATCCATGCGAATATCCCTGACCATTAAGAATTAAACTTTCATGTGCTTAGAAGAGTATGCTTGCCTTTCATGGGCTTATGTTCTCTGGGGAGATCTTCGGGTCTCCTATGAGGATAAACATGGGTAGCTCTGTTTCTCCTCTTTCGTGTGAGGGGTGAGAGAGCTCATAGTTAAGCTCTTCAGTCAATATTTTCCCCAGCGATTTCTTTCTTACTATGAACTTATATAGCATCATATACAATCTTGATCTTGCTTCAGGTATAGGATAGTTATGCATTATAGTCCCTATATAGGATATTGCTCCTGCTCTAATGAAGTTTAAGGCTAGGCTATGCCTAGGGGCTCCTATGCCTCCAGAGATACGTGCAGAGTGACAGCCTCCATGTAAGACTATGGATGGAGGTATCCTCTTTGGAAGAGGTCTATCAATCTTTTTATCTAGGATGGCTTGGGGATTTGGAGACATGTACGAGAAGTCATAGAACCTCATACGGTCATTATTTGAGTGGGAGTTAATACATATAATTCCTGCCTCTGTGCTTTTAAGTAGTTCAAATAGTCTATGGGCATCTGATATTCCTTCCTTAAAATTACTTACTTTGGCCTCGTGCACATATACTCCGTGGATGCTTAGCATATCCTTAAGCAGTGATGAGGAGTCATAAACTATAGCATCTTTCAAATTCACTGAGAGTGCATATCTTCGAGCCACCAATAAGGACGCATCCTCCACGGTTAAGCCCGTTATTATGCCTGCACTTACCTTGATAGAGCTATTGGTAGAGAGAGTGCATAAGCGATAGAGATTCCTTATCCACTCCGGTGTTATCGCATAAGGGGTTACCACGGCCAGTAGATACTCCGGCTTCCATTTTCTCATTAAAGCATTCAATAGATCGAAATCCGCCTTTTGGAGTAGAGAAGGATCAGAATGATGGCCATAGAGTACAAGGGGTGCCCTGTTTATAGAGGCGAGCAACGGGGCTAGAGCGGTATAGCCTTCTAGGGGGGTAAAAAATGCGAATATTAATGTCGAAAAATCTATATTTCCCCCTATCCTCTTGTAGAAATCAGCATAACTCTCTGGCTTAAAGATGTCAGGAGGATTAAGCCTTTTCATCCTGCCAGGGAATTTCTCTCTGACCTTCACATCACCTACCAGTACTACCTCCTCAGCACCCAGTTCCTCGATAGTTTTAATTATGGGCTCATCAACTTTCCTATCAGTCCATAGAAGGGCATAATCGTTCAGCGAAGCTATATACGATCCGAATATAGCATTAATTCTCTCAGACCATAAACCTTCGGATCTCTCAAGACATCTAGAGACTAAAACCACGCCTTTAGCCCCATCCCGTATACTAGGAACGAGGCTCAGAGCCTTCGATATGGGATCTCTTGATTCTTCACAATCAATAGTAATTATCTTATCTGGTCTATACTGATCTATAAAATAATTAATTATCTCAGATTCCTCTCTCTCAAAGATGAGGGGAGAATACTCTAACTTTCCATCAATCCATCTAATAGCCAATGGTATGCTTAAATAAAAGTCCATAATACTCCTAGCTAATATCATCCTCCTCATAATAGCATCTTTTCCTAAATGTACGCATATATATCTTTTTTCTAAGACCATAATGTATATATATTCGATAATTTTTTCAGTAAAAAGAAAGACCTCTTGGAGGTGAGTTGAGTGGAAATCATACCTTTGAGAGAAGGAAGTTGTACGTTCGATGACTGTGGAGTCTGCGACTGCTTTCAGTCGATTTGTAACTACTGTGCACCACCAAAAGAACCGTCTACATGGTGAGTAAATGGAACTATGTAAATCAAGATTTAATTTTTTTATTCCTTTGACTGATAACTATTATATACTATACAATACTTTTTCTGGTGCTATAACGTTTATTGATAAGGAGGCCAAGAATTATATAGAAAAAGGGGATTTTTCAAAAATACCTCCTGCAATGTTAAATTATCTTCAAAAACAGGGATTTATAGTACCATCTAATCTAGATGAAATTAAACGTTATCAATATCACTTTTTCAAAAATGTTTTCTCTACAGAAACAATCTCTTATACGATATTAACCACGTATGACTGTAACTTTGCATGTATATATTGCTATGAAAGACTAATGAATATGACATCTCCGGTCTACATGGATCTTAGCACAGCTAAGCAGGTGGTGGAATATATAAAAAGAGGAGCCAAAAGCTCAAATTGTAAAAAGATTCACATTCTCCTTTATGGAGGTGAGCCCTTATTAAATCTTAATCCAGCGATGTATATACTTGAAAACATCAGAAGGTTCTGTTTAAAAAATGATATAGAACTCATATCTAGTATTGCAACTAACGGATCCTTAATGACAAGGGAGGTGATTAAGAAACTGCTTAATTATAATCTCAGAGGAGTTCAAGTAACTATTGATGGAATAAGAGAGATTCACGATAAAAGAAGACCCTTCAAGAATGGTAGAGGATCCTTTGATATAATTATGAAAAATATAATTGATGCTATCGATCTCTTACCGCCTAAAGTTCTTGTAATAAGGTCTAATATTGATAAAACAAATTACAAAGATTATCCTATGCTTCTAGATTATTTGGCTGATTTAGGTCTAAAAGATAAAATCAGAATTGACATAGGTTTTCCATCAGGAATACCCGCAGATATATCCTGCCCTGTGACTATGCTTAAAGGAAAAGAGCTTGCAGGGATGACATTTGAATTATGGAAAGTAGCTATGGAAAAGGGATTTGAGTTCTGGTGGGAGCCTAGTAATATGATATGTGCGGCTAAGCGGGTTGCGTCAGAGGCGATAGATCCTAGGGGCAATGTATATAAGTGTTGGGGCCTAATCGCTGATGAGAGATTCTGTGTCAGAAATATACGTGAAGATAAATACAGACCTATCTTTTATGAGTATATAACAGTAAATATGTCTCTTCCTCAGAAGTGCAAGGAATGTAATATTTTACCTTTCTGTGGCGGGGGTTGCCTGTACGAGTCTTACACCAGAACAGGGAATCCGTTCAATATAATATGTACGGACTTCCTCAGCAAAGAGATGTTGGAGACTAAGATAAAACTTTATATGATTAGGAAGTACAGGGATATACTTAGGGAAAAGGGGATAATTTTATGAGGGTCTCGGAGGGGGTTTATGGAGGAAGGTGTAAGATGGTTGATCAGACAATCCATCCGGTATGGTAAACCTTACCGTAGGATAGTAATAATCTCGTCGATACTACTAGCCGCATCAGCGATTCCGAGTATTCCTATGACATATGCCACCAAAGACTTCGTAGATAGCCTTATAGCCTATCTTAGAGGAGAAGCCATACCAGGATTCTATCTCCTCAATCTGGTTGGAATAATTGTTATAGCAACCCTACTCAGGCATATATTACATATGTTGGGAGAGGGGCTCCATTTAAAATATCAACATATAGCAAGAAAAGACTATACTTTAGCCATTATCAGAAAGACTATGAACATGCCTTTAAAGAGTGTAAGAAGCATAACTGTTGGGGATTATAGTCAAACCCTACTTAATGATATTGAGGTATTTAGCACTTTAGTAGCAGCGTTCATAGCAGGAGTCATCGTAGGTCGCATAGTACCTCTACTCGTTCAAATATACATAATGGTAACACTAAGTCCCCCGCTATTCTTGATTTCTCTAGGCCTAACCCTCTTAAACATGGTTTTATACAGGAGATACTTGCCGCTAATTCGAGATTATGCGGAAAAGACGAGAGAGGAAGGGTCTAGATCAATGAATGCTGCGCTCGAGGCCTTAATAAACCACATAGTAATTAAGGCCAGAGGAGTTATGGA
Source organism: Thermoprotei archaeon (assembly GCA_003650785.1). GTDB lineage: Archaea > Thermoproteota > Thermoprotei > Thermofilales > B20-G17 > B20-G17. Next base: position 4,695 of record QMRW01000091.1, read on the forward strand.
TTGCTTCCTAAAGAGAGTTGAGCAACATAGGAGATCTATAATGGATCTTGTGCTAAAGAGGTATTTTATACAACGTAGGGCTGGGCTAATCATGGCGTTGCTCGGTAATTTTCAACCATACCTCATACTTATAATAGGCTCATATCTCGCTATGTACGGATTCATAACATTCGGGACCGTAATAGCACTTTGGGGGCCCGTTATGAGACTCTATAGTGAAAGCATGAACTTCTACTATGGCACCTACATGAACTTGTCTAATTGGATACCTCGAGTTAAACGTGTCGTTAAGTTCCTTGAAGAAGAGGAGGAGAGGAGGGGGAGTAAAGAGATATCCTCATTCAAGTCGCTAGAGCTGAGAGATA
>QMRW01000092.1 GCA_003650785.1 Thermoprotei archaeon
CTATTTTCAATTTCAATTATATCTGTTGCTATTACTAAAAGAAGTAAATAAACGAGATCGCGGCTTTGAATGTTTAGTACTTATCAAGTACTCTAAGGGCACCACCAATATTCCATACAAAAGAGAGAATGAGCCTGGCCATCTAATGCCCTACGATGTACTTTACTAATTACATCACTTCCAGGCTATGATATATAACGTTTCATAACAGCATTCGAGTCTAAGTAGACAGTAGTCAAAACCTCGACCTTCTCATCTCTCTGATAGTTTCTCCTGTATTCGTAATTACTTTAGGCTTGACAGAAGAGATTATTAGTGGGATCTCTCTTTTCACGTTTTAATAGCTTCTCTAAAGCTCTGATAATTGGGATATCACTAATCTCATTTTCAATAGCTTCTTTAACAGCTCGGCTGAGATATCTTAATCCCCTCTTATTTCCGACTTTAGATTTAAATTCCTCCCCAAGCTCACGGTCAACCATAATACCAGTCTTTATCTTATCTCTCATACAGTAGCCCCTAAGTAAGGTGTGGAGTAATTATTCGTTATTAAAGTTTACCGTACATCGTAGATCCTTCCTACTATTAACCCACTTAATAGGAGATGACGAGAAAATTAAGTAGATGATAAAAGAGACTAAAATGTTTCATTAATAGGTCCGTAACTGTAGGAAGATTAAAGAAAGGGAGGCTATGCTAGAATACCCAAGGAGATCTTAGAGAGTAAAAGAGCTCGCGGATTCAGGCATTATGTCCTCCAGCTTGCAGATTTAAGCCAAGATTACGCGCAAATTCCATTACTCCAACTCTCCTGAATTCCCTCACATTATCGAAGTCCTTATCGTCTGAGACTATTAGACTTTCACCCGAGACGAGCGCTGTAGCCGCGTGGATCGCATCTCTGGGTCTAAGGCTGTACCTTTCAATAATCCATTGAGCCTTGAAGATCACTGCTTCGTTTACCTCTAGGAGTTTTAACTTAGGGAAAGCTAGGAGCTTATAGCCAGCGCTTACTGCATCCCTGAGACCAAGCAACTTTAGCACAACCCGTACGACTTCATCCCAGGTCAGGTATGAGGTAACCGCTGGAAGTGATCCATCCGCCACACATCTCAGAACTCTAATTGCTGCAGTAGCCTGGGCTAGCGATGTGTCGTAGATTAGAGGGTAGATGAACACATTAGCGTCCAAGTAAACCATGGCGCCCTCCAAGCTCCTCTTCAAGTCCACGGGCTTGACAAGCTTTGGAGCTTCAGTCACAATGTAGTAGTTGATGAAATCGTCACCCCTATAATAGGGTTCAGCTTTTCTAATTACTACGTCCATTAAACTAATAAGGCTCCTCTGATCCTCTTAGGCCTTACATGCTGACGAGGGGAGAAAGTTGGTTTAACTGTGGTACAGCTAACAGAAATCGCTGGTGTATTTGAGTCTTTAGAGTGAGAAGTCTCAATAACCTCATTTTTCCTTAAGCAGAGACTGATAAAGCCCATTGTTTAAATTCCTCAAATGATTTAAATTTCCTATGTTCTAACTCATTCCACACCTCTTTGTATTCTAACTCTGATCTCCAGTAATTCTCGTGAAGTTCTTTGGCTACTTCCAGAGGTACAAATATCACTTTCCCCTTTATACTCGCGATAACGTTCCAGTCTATGATTGCAACTTTACCTTCTTTAATTAATAATAGACAACAGTGATGCTCGTTGCTTCTTTTTATTCCTATGAGTAGGCAGTAGGTAGCGATAGACCTCTTAGCTATATGGTAGTACGCCCTATATAAGGAAGCTAAGCATAGGGAAAAATGATAGCAACTTCCAGTCTTAGCGTTAAAAATTTCTCTTGCAGTCTCAATTTTAACTAACTCTTCACTAACCTTTCCCCTAAAATACTTGTCTCCAAGCATAGTTTTGTGCTGGGTAATTTTAATAGAGGTTTGTAAGAGTTCCTCTTTAGGCTCTACGCTTATGTTATAGTTAAAGTCGTTGTACCATTTACTCCATATCTTGTAAAGGTCAGCCATGAAGTCTTCTTCAGTTCCATCCCAACCATTCGTTACAAATTCAACATATTTTATCATTTCCTCATTATACGCGAAAATTGTTTTATTTCTAATAGCAGATTCATAGCTTAGTAATTCTAATGATAAGTGTCTTAGTTCACTTACTAATTCTTCATTAGCTCTTAATACTTCTTTATAAGAAGTGTAAATCATATCGGCACTTTTCTTGAGTTCAATACACATCTCTAGTAGCTTAATGTAATCCTTTAATAGTTCAATGTAAAGCTCTCTATAATTTTTCTCTTTACCTACCTCTTGAGACTCCATGCCAGTTACTAATCTTTTGTACATCATCCTTAGTCTCTCTAATTCACTCACCATCTTAGAATAATTCAACAAACTAGAGTAATTCTCTAAAGGTACTGATATTACAAAGGTGCTTGATTTAGGAATTGAAATGATCGACTTGTTGATGTACTTACTGATGTATACTTCTACTATCGATTTATGCTTTATACATTTAAGATACTCTCCAAGGAGATAAATATAAGCTCTTTCATACCTCTCTTTAAGTGAAATATTTTCTGCAACTTCTTTAAATAAAAGAGAAAAGGTAATTATATTTGTTATTAGAAGTATTACTAAGAGGATCTTAGTCCGCAACATGTGATAAACACCGATTTTAATAATTAATTCAAAACTTATATATTTATTACTCATGCATCCATCTTATGTGATTAATTAATTTTTATACAATTAATAACTAGTTATAGGGTTTACTTATTTAAGATGGTGAGCATATTGAGAAAGTTAGAGTTTGGCTAGTTAGTGAAGAATTTAATTCTGACTATGTAATCTGAACTTTCGTAATAGATCATTCATGGAGTAATAGTAAGGATAATGGTCCAGGAACTTGCACATGTAAAGTTTATATTTCTAAGATAAGACCTGAACTCTACTGGTTGCAAACCGATGATAGCCAAATTTAGTTCTAGTAACCTATAGATGACCTATAGAGGTTCATCTACGAAAAATGTTCTCGTAGTTAGTGATTGAACTATTCACTCCCAACCTTTCACAATATTTTAGAAAAGTTTCCACTCTCAGTCAAAGACCCAAAAATAAAAGCATTTAAAAATAGTTCGTTAAGTAGATCTCTCCGAAGTCAGAAAGATACATAGCCTAATTTTAAGCATGATTTAAAACACAGGTTTATTCCTGTAAAACTATATGCTAGTGCTCGTAAATTCTTCAGCCCTTTAACAGCATGATTGCTACTACTCTATCTAGCTCTAATGAGGAACTTATAGATGGGGTGGGATTTCACTAGAGGACGGATACCTTCTCTCCTTCTTGAATAAGCTATCATCGAATCTATAAGCGCGCATACGGGGAAAACCTTTGGAGCTTTCCTTATTGAGCCATATATAATGAAGTTAGCGCCCATTGCCTGAACGTATCCTAGAACACCTGCCGTTAAGATCTCACGAAGACCCCTTTGATTAGTATCGACGCACCACTTAGCCACCACTCCACAAGGCGCTAAGCCTACTGGTAGGCTTGTCTTCTCTCTTAGAATTTCAAGAGTAGTTGCAGCTACGCCAATGTACGGGACATCTAGAACTGGTGCCAATATGAGAATGTTTGTGGCTCCAGCATCATGTGCATATTGAAGAAGTCCTTTCCTACTACCGTCTCCCACCACCATCTCTAAAGAACCCCTAGGCCAAGGATTTCTGGGGTTAAAAGCCTGAATGAGAATATTACGCACACCTAGCTCCTTTAACTTTAATGTCTCGTCCTCCTTAACTGTGTAGTTAATGGATGTGTAAATTATCCTATCCTGAATTCCTATTTCGACGATATATTCGAAAGCCTTTAGGCGAACATCTGCTGTAGGACCATTTAACAAGATTGGTGAGTCAGTTATCGAGGAGACGAATTCAATATACTTTTGGAGGGCTTCAGGGGTTTCTCCAACGACATCTACCATGCAGGGAATCCCCGTAGCATCCGATAGCTCGTCTTGTTGCATGATAAGCTTCTCAGCTACAGCTCTATCGAAAACTCCTCTTACATGGTCCTTTACTATTTTATGCTCACGGTAGAAGATAGTTCCTATTAGGACTGTCGGAAGCTCACCAACTGCACCGCCAACGAGAACCTTCCCTATCTTCTGAACCTCAACTCGACTGAGCGAGCTTGCCGTTTTCCTCACCTTTCAGCTTAAAAGCAGGGGAATAGGTATAAAAGCTTTGTAGGATATATATTCGATAAAAGTCTTATGGAGGTTTACTTTCACTTAATTTTGTAGAAGCAGTACTCAAAGCTCTTTGATTTTCCTCTGTTGGAGCAGAAGATTTGTGACTTCTGTCTCAAGGAGACTTTAGAGTATAAGCTAGATTATTAGCCTGTTATCTCTATCTCCGGAGGGGATTTGGGATTATCGGTGGTCTCATTGCTACTGTGTCCAGTCTAGCTCCCAAGCTCTGACTAGACATCTCAGCTACTGATAAGAAAAGAGCACTTCTAGAATACTTAAGTCTCACACTATTCATCCTTTTACTAAAGTAAGGGGCTTTCTAGCAAGTCCTTTTAAGACTCCAGCGGAAAAAGCAAGAATTGGCCTAAATCTAGACAATAATAGATCGCTAGACCTACTTAAGAAAAGCTTGAAGTTTCATAAGAATTAACTTTAATTTTTACCATACTCAAATGTAACATCTTAAGATTAACAGAAGCTGCTAGTGGAAGGTCTATAAGAAAATTATAAGTACTTCTTATCCTAACTCGATACCAGAACGAGGAAAATATTGCAGTATGGGGATCTACCTGTGATGAGTAAGAAAGAGAGATTTCTCGTTGCACTCAGAAGAGAGATTCCTGACATGGTGCCTGTCTCACCATTAATACATAATAGATTTGCCTATACGACTCTAGGAAAAACAGGCTGGAGAGCTGTTTTTGAGATACATCAGATGATAGGATCCATATATTTTAGAGGGCCCACTAGCATAAA
>QMRW01000093.1 GCA_003650785.1 Thermoprotei archaeon
CACTTTTTGAGTATTTCATATTTCTCTTCCCTAAATATTCTCATTATCTGAGGGATATGTTCTCTTAAGGAACCTATTATGAGGGGCCAATCTGTTCCAAATGCATCTATCAAATCCAAGTTAGTTTGAGTTCTTCCATAGAGGACTAGGTTAGAAATAGGACAGCTCACAATCCTTATATTCATAGATTTGTAATCCTCATCTTCAATACAATGAATTCCAATTACTCCATTATTACTTTTACCATTAATTATTGATCTAAGCCTATCTAGATCCCTAGTTCCCTCACTTAAGTGTAGAGCTAGAGGAAGGTCTAGTAGGCCCGATATATTCATGCTTAATAATATATCGTCTCTACTAGTGAAGTATAATGAGTGACAGAAGATCCCTATCTTAATATGCCTATTTTCAAGTTGATCGAATATGCTCATTATCAGTGGTAATATCTGTTTACTATTATACCAACCTTCACTGTTAAGTATAGTGGGCATTATCACAGTTCTAGGTCTGAGGCTTAATCTCTTATAAGCTCTAAAGTTAGCTTCTAAATTACCCACAAGTGTGATCATAGTAGTTCCGTTTAAGAGTGCTCTAAGTATAGTGAGCTCACTAAGCTGAGTACATAGTTCCAGGTCCTTTCTAAGAGCTTTTTCATCAACTTTAAGTACTCTGTTCTTCATCCATTCTAGCGAGTTACTCCAAATTCTAGAGTCGGAATGAATACCTATGTCTATTACATGAGGATGTGCGTGGGCATCTGAAAAGCCTGGATGAATAGCTGTTCTAAACCAATAGCTACCTCTGTCTCCTATTTTTAATTCAATATCATGTACTATTCCTCCATTAGGTAAGAGCAAATTCTCAACTTCTATACTCATTTCATTCGCCTATGAATACTAGTCCTCTAGCTTTACTTTCTATTTTCCCTCCATTAGCTATCCTAATGAACTTAGCCCTCGATTTCAATTCAGGTATGCTACTAGCTCCTAAGTATCCCATAGCTTGCTTTAATCCTCCTATCAACCATTCAACTACCTGCTTGACAGATCCCCTATATTCTACATATCCCTCTATACCTTCTGGTACTCTCTTGAATTCTCCATATCTCCTAGATCCACTCATCATCGCTGCCTTAGATCCCATTCCTCTGTAGTACTTGTATTTTTTACCGTGGATTGTTATTGTCCTCCCAGGTGCTTCATCAGTTCCGGCTAGCAGGTACCCTATCATTACGGTGTCGGCTCCTGCTGCAAGTGCTTTAACGAGATCGGCTGGCTTTTCTATGCCACCATCGGCTACTATGGGTACTCCGTAGTCAGATGACACGCTATAGATCCACCTTATGGCCGTCAGCTGTGGAACTCCCACTCCTGTTACTTCTCTTGTAGTACATGCATGTCCACATCCTATTCCTACTCTTAGAGCATCTGCACCTGCTGAAATCAGGGCTTTTGCGCCTTCTTTAGTGACTATGTTACCGGCTATTACATCTACACCAATATCGTGCTTATACCTTTTTATAGCGTCTATCACATTCTTGCTATATCCATGCGCTGTATCAATAACTATGAAGTCTGTACCAGCTGAGTAGGCCCTACTCACTACATCATCATCAAAAGGGCCTACAGCAACACCTACCGGAACTCTCCTCTCCTTTGCCTTAGTAATAATGTGTACGATGTTTTCTACATCCATATTCCTAGGGAGAACTCCAACTCCTCCCAGTCTACCGAGTTCTAATACCATTTTCTCTCCAGTAACAGTATCCATAGGAGAACTTACTATAGGTATTCTCAGTTCTATATTTCTAGTTAATTTAGTTGATACATCAACTTTATCCAGCGTGATATCCGAGAAGCATGGAACTAAGAGTACATCATCAAAGGATAAACCTAGAGGTAGATCATCTAGCAATTTATCGGATAACTCCATGTATTTACAGGACTTTCTTAAATAATATCACTTTCTCTACGATAAACTATGTATCAACTACTTAGCTCTATATAGTTAAAGTATTTATAGTGCTAAGACTCCTATACCAAGCCAAGTAATGTATATAATGGCATATTGTAGTAATTTTACATGGAAGTTAAGACTTATAGACGTAAAATTCAGATTACTGGAAGAACAACCTATACTGTATCTCTACCGAAAGATTGGGTGAATAGAAATAAACTAGAAAAGGGATCTGAAGTTATGATATTAGATAGAGGAGATAGACTTGAAGTTGTACTTGCAAAACCCATGAAGTTCTGTACTGAGCCTAAATTGAATAAGGTTACCTTGGAAGTAACACCAGATGAGATAAGTAGTATTGAAAGATTGCTAATAGCCTATTATGAGGCAGGTTATGATATTATTGAGATAGTTCAAAATCCAGTACTTAGTGAGGAGTTAAGAAATAGTATGAGGAGAATATTACTAAGGTTAAGTGGACTTGAAGTAGTAGAAGAGGCAGCTAATCACATGATTCTGCAGAGCATAGTGGATGCATCTTATATACCCATCAGTAGGACGCTAGATAGAATGGAGACATTAGTGGGATCCATGCTAGATGATTTAACAAGATACTTCGAGCTCACGGATAAGGAAATACTCAATAGTATAGTAGAGAGAGATAATGAACTAGATAAATTTTACTTCTTTCTATCCAAACAAATAGCTTTAGCAATTAAAAGAGAGGAGATCTTAGAGAGAATAGGAATAGAAGATCCCGTATTGACGATAACCTATAAAAGCTACGGAAAGTGCCTCGAGGAGATGGGGGATGCTATAGTATCTATGGCCAGGTATCTGCTAAAAGCATGTAATTCTGTAGACCAGCATATAGTGAAATTAATAGAGCTTATGAGAAAAGGATTTTTATATTCTGTAAAGGCCTTCAGAGAGAGTTCTGAAGAGTCGGGTAAAGCTGTATCGAACCTATATACTAGCTTCTTCATGAGCTTTTCAGAGGAATCGAGATATTATGGTGACGTAATAGTCCTCTTAGTAGGCAAATTTCTAAGCCTATGTGTAGATGTAATAGAGGCGTACATAGAGAGAGCCGCTCTACTAAGTGTGTGTAAGCGTAAGGTATAATAACGGATCATAGATCATATGATATTGTTTAATACCAGTGGTGAACATGACTAAGTACATTTTCGTTACAGGAGGAGTATTGAGTGGACTAGGAAAAGGTGTAGTGACAGCTTCTATTGCCAAGCTACTTCAGATGAGAGGCTACTCTGTAGATGTAATAAAAATAGATCCATACTTAAATGTAGATCCAGGTACATTAAATCCTATAGAACATGGAGAAGTCTTTGTATGTGAACATAGCTGGCACTTTAAACCTGCAGAAGGATACTCATTCACTATAGCTGAAGTTGATCAAGATTTTGGTACCTACGAGAGATTTCTTAATAAGAATATCGAACCGTACAATAACATAACTTCCGGACAGATATATTTAACTGTAATACTGAAAGAACGTGTTGGAAAATATCTAGGAAAAACCATACAAGTAATCCCACATATAACTGATGAGATAAAAAATAGGATAAGAATAGTAGCTAAGAAAAGTAAACCAGATGTCCTCTTAATCGAAATAGGTGGTACTGTAGGAGATATTGAGGCAATGCCCTTTCTGGAGGCAGTAAGGCAGTTTAGACTAGAGGAAGGTCCTGGAAATACACTACTAGTACATATAACTCTAGTACCATATCTCGAAACTGTTGGTCAATTAAAAAGTAAACCTACGCAGCATAGCGTGAAAATCCTTCAGAGTACTGGTCTTCAACCCGATATTATAGTATGTAGAGCACCTTTTGAATTAACTGAAGATATTAAACGCAAGATAAGCCTCTTCTGTAGCGTACCTTATGAGGCCGTTATATCCGATCCCGATATGGAAACTGTTTATGAAATTCCTATATTATTTGAAAAGCAAGGATTAGGCGAATATATATGTAGGTTACTAGGACTAGGTACTAATAGATTGATTCAAGATGAATACTTAAAATGGAATAAAATTGTAAATATGTTTAAACAGCCCACTGATTATGTAGAAATAGCTATGCCTGGTAAGTACACCTTCATTACTGATAGTTATATAAGCATCAATGAGGCATTAAGGCATGCAGCTGCATGGAATGGAGTTAAAATAAAGATTAGGTGGATTGAAACTGAAATCTTCGAGGAGGATATAGGTAAACTTGAAGAAGAGCTGAGTAAAGTAGATGGTATACTCCTAACACCAGGATTCGGAAGAAGAGGTGTAGAGGGTATGATAAGTGTTGCGGAGTATGCTCTAAATAGCCCTATACCATTCTTAGGCATATGCTTCGGTGCTCAACTCCTATTCGTAGCCTTTTACCGTAGCATTATGGGTTATAAGACAGCCAACACTACAGAGGTAGATCCGAATACACCGTATCCTGTAGTTGATCTACTACCTGAGCAAAAAAGTATAAAAATGAAGGGAGGGACTATGCGATTAGCTGCTCACAAAGTCTACATAAAGAAGAATACCAAACTATACGATGCATATAAAAAAGAAGTAGTCTTAGAGAGATTTCGACATAGGTATCACATAATAAAAGAGTATGCTCAAAAGGCTAAAGAGTATGGACTTATAGTCTCAGCGACAGATGCCACGGGTAATATAATTAACGCTATAGAGGTTGATGGAGAGGGTTGGACTATCGGTGTACAGTTTCACCCAGAGTTTAAAAGCAGACCTGAATCTCCCTCACCGATATACTTGACCTTTATAAAAGAGATCATTAAGTATAAGAAACTCAGAGAAAAGAGCATACTTAAAATTAAACCCTAGATGAGGATATGAGATATGGCGTATACGGCAGCACTCTTGGAGATAGCTAATTTGAAGAGCTCTAGATTAATACTCGCTTTAGATTATACACTGAATAGAAAATTGATATCAATCTTGAGGACTATAGAGGATTACCTTGTCGGCGTTAAGATAGGAGTCCCATTAATGATTGAAGATGCTA
>QMRW01000094.1 GCA_003650785.1 Thermoprotei archaeon
ATACATCAGGTGAAAGTTCCTTGATTGCTTGTGCTAGATAGTCCTTCATTCCCAGGGATGTACCACCACAGAGTACTATCATATCGTAGTTAGGTAGACTCTTGCAAATGATCCTTTTAATCTCATCCTTATTATCACCTATCACAATCTCTTCAGCTTTAAGAAAACCATACTCTACAAACCACTGTTTTACTAGACTTAAGGTGAAAGGTGTGTGTAATCCCTCTAAAAACTCATCACCAATTCCTACTACTAGTACTCTGAGGTTTAGGATTTCAATTTTACTAACTCCATGGAGCCTTAGTGCTGCGATATGCCATGGTTTGATTCTGATACCCCTCTTCAAAATGAGATCTCCTCTTTTAAGCTCCTCACCCGGTAGAGATACATTCTCATACTTAGCTAATGTTTTCATTACATATACTATCTCCCCCTCTCTGTAAGTATCTTCAATCCTCACTACAGCATCTGTACCACTGGGAAGGAAGCATCCAGTCTCTATAAAGACACATTCCCCTTCCCCGACTTCCAGATCGTACTTTTTAAAGGGTATAGTGATGGATCCTATAAGCTTAAGTGGTATAGGATTATCCCTACTCGCTCCGCTAATATCTGTATGTCTTAGAGCATAACCGTCCATAGTAGACTTCGGATAAGGGGGTAGGTCCACCTTAGATAAGAAATTCTCTCCGCTAATCTTATTAAGAGATTTTTCAAGTTCTATACTCACATTTTTGGGAGTATGGACAAGGCAATCAACCACATCATCTATAGCATCTTTAATTCTTTTGAAAGAAATCACACTCAAAGTAATGCTACATCCTTTTAAGCCTTATGTCTAATCGAACTGCTTACTTTCAATTATCTTTTCGATTGCCTCCTCTAATAGGCTTCAGTATAGCAACTTGTCCCTTCTTAGAAATGACAGTTTTAGACAATAGATCCACTGTGAAGGTGAAATCATGGTCTTACTTAAATCTTACTTTCATATCGCTTCAATTATCACTTTATAATAAAATGATGGAGACTCAGAGAAATGCATTAATATAGGAAGGATATTCAACTCTCTGTGAGAGTAGGGGTCTTTATATGTCATTGCGGGAGGAATATTGCCGATACTGTAGATATCAAAAAGGTTATTGAAGATATCTTAAAACAACCACATGTAGTCTGTGCGATAGACTATGTATACCTATGTGCTGAACCTGGACAGCAGATTATAGTCGATTCCATTAGGAAAGAGAAGCTAGATGCTATCGTAGTAGCTGCTTGTACACCTACTCTCCACTATGAGACTTTTGCTAGGGCCATAGAGAGAGGTGGTCTCAATAGGTATATGCTAGAAATGGTATCCATAAGAGAATTAGTGAGTTGGGTTCATAAAGACAGAGTAGAGGCTACGGATAAGGCTATAAGGATCATCAGAGGGGCTATCGCAAAGGTCTTAGACAATAAAGCCTATGAACCTATAAAGAGCAGAGTAGTTAAAAAATGTCTCGTCATAGGTGGAGGTATAGCAGGGATAACTGTAGCTCTAGACGTAGCTAATGCGGGAATACCAGTAGTCCTAATTGAGAAATCTCCAACAATAGGTGGTAAGATGGCTATGTTAAGTGAAACTTTCCCCACTCTAGACTGCGCACAGTGTATTCTTACACCTAAAATGGCCGAAGTATATAAACATCCACTTATCGAAGTACATACTCTATCCGAAGTGGTAGATGTCAGCGGTCATCTAGGGAACTTTAGAGTTAAGATCCTCAAGAGACCTAGGAAAGTGAAGATAGAACTATGTAGGTTATGTGGACTCTGTGAGAGAGTCTGTCCTGTGAGGGTACCTAGAGAATTCGATAGAGGACTGAGCGAGAGAAAGGCTATATATCTACCATTCCCACAGGCTATACCGACAGCATATGTCGTAGATGAGAATAATTGTACTAGATGCAGACTATGCCTCAAAGTATGTCCCACTGGAGCTATAGACCTAGATGAGAAATCAATAGTAGTAGAAGAAGAGGTAGGTGCTATTGTCATCGCTACAGGATACGATCTATATCCAGCTGAAAGGCTTCGAGAATACGGATATGGGCTCTATAAGGATGTAGTGGATTCACTTCAATTCGAAAGGATGTTATCGTCCACTGGACCTACTGAAGGTACTATAATAAGACCAAGTGATAAAAGAGAAGTGAAAAGGATAACCTTCATACAGTGTGCTGGATCTAGAGATGAGGCCCACTTGAAGTACTGCTCTAAGATATGCTGTATGTATACAGCCAAGCATGCACTACTCTTTAAGGAGAGGGTACCCGATGGAGAGGTAACTATCTTCTACATAGATATTAGAGCAGCTGGTAAGGGTTATGAGGAGTTCATTAAGAGAGTACAGGAGGAGTACATGATCAATTATGTAAGGGGTAAGGCATCTAAAGTGTATCAAGATGTAGATGGAGATATGGTTGTCATAGGCTTCGATACTCTAACTGGTGAGAGAATAGAAGTAAGATCAGACCTAGTAGTTTTAGCAGTAGGCATAATACCCCAAATGAGTAGAGAGCTAGCTTCTAAGCTCAGAGTACCACTGGATGAATATGGATTTGTCCAAGAGATCCATCCTAAACTAAGGCCCGTAGAGCTCTCCATTCCAGGTATATTTGTCTGTGGAACAGCTCATGCACCCAAGGATATATCAGAGAGTGTAATGCAAGCTTCAGCAACTGCAGCGAAAGTAGTGAACCTGCTTAGTAAAGGGGAAATAACAAAAGAGCCTATTATCGCTGAGGTTGATGAGAATATATGTAGTGGTTGTAGAGTATGTGTAACTACATGTCCATATGGAGCTATAGAGATAATCGATGATAAAGCTAAGGTTAATGAAATGCTTTGTGAAGGTTGTGGTATCTGTGAAGCATCTTGTCCAGTTGATGCAATAAAACTGAGAAACTGGAAAGAAGAGCAATTGATGAACGTAGTAAGGGCTGTCCTCGGAGGTCGATAGTTTGGTAGAGTGGAAACCGAGGATAGTAGCTTTCCTCTGTAGGTGGTGTGCTGGATCAGCAGCTGAGCTAGCTGGAATCTCAAGGCTAAGCTATCCAGCTGAAATCATACCGATAATACTACCCTGTTCTGGGAGAGTTAGTCCTAGACTCATAATAGAGGCATTTCTCAACGGAGCAGATGGAGTACTAATAGGAGGCTGTCATACACCAAACGACTGTCATTACATTTCAGGCAACTTTAAAGCCTTCAAGAGAGTATACCTACTGAAAAAGCTACTAAGCCAACTCGGTATGAACCCCATGAGATTGAGAATAGAGTGGATAAGTGCTACTGAAGCTCAAAAGTTAGTAAGAGTTGTAGAGGAATTCTTGAACGAAGTAGAGAATCTGGGTCCTCTTGGGGGGATTTTTCATGAAAAGGCCTAAGCTAGCTATCGTGTATGGGGCTATATGTGGAGGATGTGATGTTGCACTAGTAAACCTAGGAGAGAAGCTCACCACTATACTAGAGAAGTATGATATTGTATACTGGCCTGCAGTAGTCGATTTCAGAAGAGATGAACTGAAGAGGATCTCTGAGGTAGATATTGGTATCTACATGGGAGCACTAGTAAGTAGTGAGGATATCGAGCTTGCAAAGTTACTCAGGAGTAGATCAAAAATACTAGTAGCCTACGGGACGTGTACCATATACGGAGGAATACCTGGTTTAAGTGCACTCTTAGGAGCTAAACGAGTATTGGAAGAAGTTCGTTTCACTCTAACAACCTCACTCGAGGAAGTAGAGTTACCGAAGCTCGCTAAGTTACCTGAGTTGTTAGAAAGTGCAACCTCGATACTTAAGGTAGTTGAACCAAATATCTTCGCCCCCGGCTGTCCCCCTAGCGATAGTGTCAATGAGGCACTACTAGAGGTACTTTCGGACTATGCTAGAGGTATAAAGCCTAAAGGTAGAATCTTCCTCGGAGAGCCCACTCCACTTTGTAATAAATGTACTAGAAAGCCTACTGATACTAGTAAGATCTCAATGTCTAAAATACGAAGACTTCATGAATTGAAACTCATAGAGGATAAGTGCTTTCTAGAACAGGGGGTGCTCTGTATGGGGCCAGTAACTAGAGCAGCATGTGATCTACCCTGCATAAAGAATAACCTACCCTGTGTGGGCTGTAATGGACCAGCATTAGATATCGATGATATGGGACTTGAGATGCTCTCAGCTCTCTCATCCCTGTTACTAGTTGAGGAGGAGAGGGAGCTTCTAGAAGAGGGATTGGTTAAAGAGATGGATAGACTCGTTGATCTAATAGGTATTCTGTACAGGTACACATTACCGAGCTCACTATTGATTAAGTTAAAACTAGGTGATCATCGTGGAGAGTAGAGTACTATCTATAGACCCCGTTACTAGACTCGAAGGGAGCACTAGAGTTATCATACAAGTAGATGAAAGAAATAGAGTTAGAGAAGTATTCTATCAAGTACTAGAGCTTAGAGGATTCGAAGCCTTCTGTAAGGGAAGAGCTATCGAGGAATTACCGAGGATTACATCAGCTATATGTGGAGTCTGTAGTTGGTCTCACCACATAGCATCCGGTAAAGCAGTAGATGCTGTACTAGGGAGGAAGCCTCCAGAGTTAGCCATAGAGCTGAGAAGATTCGCTAAATATATTCAGATAATAGACAGTCACCTCCTACATCTATGTATCATGGCACTACCAGACTTCGTACTCGATTACACCTCTCCTGAGCTCAGAAACATAGTAAGACTTATGAAGAGTGAGCCAAAGTTAGTGAGAACTATCCTTAGGTCTAGGAGAGCTATAGTGAAGATTGAAGAAGTACTCGGTGGGAAGCCTATACATGCAGCCTTTATGGTTCCCGGTGGAGTAGCTAGAAGATTGAGTAGAGAAGAACTAGAGGAACTAGATGCTCTTACTAAGGATCTCAGAAAATACATATACTCTATTACGGAGTTCTTCAATAAGAAAGTTGTA
>QMRW01000095.1 GCA_003650785.1 Thermoprotei archaeon
GATGAGATCACGGTAGAGTGGAAGGTTCCTCTAGATATTGTATTGACAGTACTTGGAACTCCTCTCTCTTTATTCGAATTCTTACTTATCGTGGGTACATGTGCAGTAATTACAATAACAATACTGTTAGTGATATTGAAGTTAAAGCGTAAGCGTGAATTTGAAACTATATTTGAGGAGTATGCTCGTAGAAGAGGAAAACCCAGGAGAAGACTGATACCCTGGAAGAAGGAGGAATGGTAGAGGTAAGACCTAAAGTCGTATGGATAGGAAAAGATCTAGATACTCCTCTGCTAGGACATATAGCTTTTGGACTGATAGATAGAGGAACTAATCTCATACAGGTTAGACCTACAAGTCTCTGTCCTTTATCCTGCATATTTTGTTCTACTGATGCTGGACCATCCTCCTATTGGAGAATTAGAGAGTATCTAGTGGACTTAGATCTTCTACTTGAATCATTCAAGTCGATAATAAAGTATAAGGAGGTTGACCGTATAGAGGCTCATATAGATACTGTGGGGGATCCTTTTACCTATCCAAAACTGGTAGAGCTAGTACAAGGCCTGAAGGAATTCCCTCAAGTCAGTACTATCTCCCTTCAGACACATGGATTTCTGATGAATGAACAAATACTGGATGAACTAAATGCTGCCGGGCTCTCTAGGATAAATCTATCGATAGACTCTTTGGATCCTTCTCTCGCTTCTGATCTAGCGGGTAATTCAAAGTACGATGTAGAGAGAATAAAACAGTTGGCCGAGTACATAGTCGAGTCTACGGATATAGACCTATTATTAGCACCTGTATGGCTACCCGGTTTAAACGATGATGAAATACCTAAGATTATAGAGTATGCCCTTCGTATAGGAGCCGGAAAATACTGGCCTCCTCTTGGAATACAGAAGTACGAGATCCACAAGTTCGGTAGGAAGCCTAAGAGAATAAAGCCAATGAGTTGGACCAAGTTCTTCACAGCATTATCCGAACTGGAGAAGAGGTATCATGTCAAGTTGATACTAGAACCTGAGGATTTTGGGATATTTAAGTGTAAAATGCTGCCTGTACCTTTTAGAGTAGGAGAAAGAGCTAAAGTTAGGATAGTCGATAGAGGATGGTTGAGATATGAATGGTTAGGTGTAGCTAGAAGTAGAATAGTCACAATAGTGGGTGTGCCTCATGAGACCCCACCTATAGGTCTAGAGATGATAGTACGCATTGTAAGAACTAAACATAATATAATCATCGCTAAACCTCTATAAGGTGATATTGAATGAGTGAGTTTATACATACTCTAGCTAAGAAGCCCTACCATATACTCACTAGGAAAGAAGATATCGCCAGTAGAGTACTGACGATGGGGGATCCAGATAGGGTTAGGCGATCGGCTGAACTCCTAGAGGAGGTTAAGCTAGTTAATGAGCATAGGGGTTACCTGATCTATACAGGGTACTATAAGGGCACTAGAGTGAGTATAGCATGTCATGGTATAGGTGCACCCTCTGCTGCTATAGTATTTGAGGAATTGTGTATGTTAGGTGCTAGGATCATAGTACGATTAGGAACATGTGGTAGTCTAGTAGCAGATATTAAACCAGGTGAGGTCGTAGTACCTATTGGTGCTGCCTATACGACAGGTGGTACCGTGGGCATGTATGTAGGCTCGCTCTGCTATCCAGCAGTAGCAGATCCCGAACTATCCCTACGTATCAGTAGAGAACTCAGAGATAGAGGACTTGGAGGTAAATTATGTATCGCAGTTTCAAGCGACTCTTTCCATCAGGAAGAAGAGCTTGCAAAGAAAAGTGCAAAACTCGGTATAGGGATCGTAGAGATGGAATGTGCCACGTTATTTACATTGTCAAGACTCAGAGCATTTAAAGCTGCAGCTGCCCTGATAGTCATAGACAGTCTAGTTACCGGGGAGAGACTAGAGTTTGAGGAACGACTTATGTTAGAAAGAGAGACAACTCTAGTACTATTGGACTCCATTAGTAAAATTGATTGAGTACATCAGAGTACACTTTCTACTCCTAGGAAAATACCTCCGATAGATACTTTGATTTATAAAAATCGATAGTGCAGGTGATTTGGAGTAAGGTCACGACTTCTTTACTTCATAAGAATGGAAGAGCTTAATACTGGTACTG
Source organism: Thermoprotei archaeon (assembly GCA_003650785.1). GTDB lineage: Archaea > Thermoproteota > Thermoprotei > Thermofilales > B20-G17 > B20-G17. The sequence continues at coordinate 2,151 of QMRW01000095.1, forward strand.
TAGTAATAGAGTGATGAGAAGGACTAAAATCATAGTTACTATAGGTCCAGCAACTCATAATTACGAGATTATAGAAACAATGATTAGCGAAGGTGCTGATGCTATTAGATTGAATTTCTCCCATGGTACTCATGAAGAGAAGAAGGAGATAATAAAAATGGTAAGAGATATAGAGGAAGAGCTTAATAAACCTATACCCATAATAGGAGATCTTCAGGGTCCAGTAGTTAGACTAGGTTCCTTTAAGCCTATTGAGCTCAAAAAGAGGATGAGATGCAAGCTTGTAAAAGGGGATGAGAGTGATTCAAGTAAGTATGAATTTGCTGTTCCCTCTAAAGAAATATTCTCAGTAGTAGAAGTGGGAGATCTCATATTGGTAGCTGGTGGTCTCATGAAGCTTACAGTAGAGGAAGTAGAGTCGAACCAGATAACATGTATCACACTTATCGATGGTACTATGGAACCACACAAGACTCTCATTGTAAAGGGCAAGGAGATCCCCCTACATCCGATAACCGAGAAGGACAATATAGACATGAAGTTTTGCATAGATAATGATGTCGATTATTTGATGCTCTCCTTCATAAGGAGGAGAGAACATGTAGTGTTATTTAAGGATATACTACGGAGGTTTAATGCTAGAATTAGAGTAATCCCTAAGATAGAGACTAGATCTGCTGTAGATAACCTAGAGGGTATATTAGAGGTAAGTGACGGCATACTTGTAGCTAGAGGAGACTTAGGCATGTACTTCCCTCTCGAAGAGATACCTAACATACAAACACTAATAGTTGAGAAATGTCTCAGGTCAGGTGTACCAGTTATGGTAGCTACTCAGCTACTAGAATCTATGATCGATAATCCCCTTCCGACAAGATCTGAGGTTGTAGATGTAATGACAGCTGTAAAATGTGGTGTCGATGGTCTACTACTATCTGGAGAGACAGCTATAGGGAAGTATCCTATAGAAGCTGTTAAATGGCTACGTAGGATAATAGAGAGTGCTGAAAAGACTGCTTCTTATAGTGTGGAAATGAAAGCGGAAAACATATACGATAGATTTGCAAGAGGAGCTGGACTACTAGCTGAATCTCTAGGAGCAAAGATACTGGCATTTACAAGAAGTGGTAGTACAGCTCTAAGACTTTCTAGGAATAGACTCAGAATACCTATATACGTGGTAACTAACACCATAAAGATGGCTAGATTCATAAGTATTCTATGGGGTATTAGATCGTTCTATGTGGAATCCAAAGATATGGAGGAGTGTATCAAAATAGCTATGGAGAGACTAAAAAGTACAGGAGAGCTGTCCTATGGTGATATTGTCGTATGCATCAGAGGATTGAGAAGAGGAGCTACAGATGCTGTCAATATAGAAATTATACAGTAGTTCGACTTTACAATGACCTTGGACACTATTATTAGGACAACTTATAGGTGTGGGGTTCATTAGAAGAGAGATAACTTGTACTTTTGATATTTTCAAATGTTATACCTTCTCTCGCTATCTGAGTTATGTAAACCCTTCCACCAACCCTCTCTATAGCGCTTGCTATTTTTTTCTCATCTTCTTTTAGACATATTGCTATCATACATCCACCTCCTCCTGATCCACTAAGTTTAGCTCCTAGTGCTCCGACCTCTATTGCGGCATTTATGAGCTTATCGAGGTTGTTAGGAGATATTGGACAGTCACTGCTTACTTTCAGGTATCTCTTCAAGTAGTACTGGTTCAAATTCATAAGCTCCCCTAGAACGTAGGGATCTGGGTTCTCCTTACTTAGTTCAATTCTAGCCTGCTCTACAACCTCCACTATACCTTCTAGGCCTCTCATGAAGTCTCTCTCCCTATTCTTATATCTGCGGCCAAGCCATGCTAAAATCCTTGGCGTATTCTTTTCCTGCATTGTATCTCCTATAATCAAGGATAGTGATAGCTTAGCTTTTAATGGAACTATCTGGGGAGGTTCTGTAGCACAGTCTATGTAGAGGAGATTTCCATAGGCTGAAGCATACTGATCCATCTGCCCACAGTTTATTCCCAATATTTTCCTCTCTCCCGTGTATGCTAGATCTGCGATTTCTGTAAGGTACTTTGGAGACTTTAGATTTATTGATCCTCTAATTCTCAGGTGGATAGCGGTAGCTGTAGCTACACAAATTGCAGCACTGGAGGATAAGCCCTTCTTAACAGGAAGGTCCTGATAGCTCCTTTTCATTAATATACTTGCTCTTCTAGCCTTTATGAATCTAAGCTTCATGCCTTTGATGTTATATCCTCTATTCAATGCTGCTTTCACTACAGCTCTGACATAGCGTAGATCTCCCCCATCCCTAGGGTTGAAGTTATCTAAGCTAAAATGATCATATGATGTAAACGGTGGATAAGATCTTACCTCTATAGAGTAATCGTTCTTATTCTCGACTAGTAAAAAAGTCCTCATATCTATTGCAGCTGGTATTACAGCTCTCCTACACCAGTCCATATGCTCTCCAAATAGACATATACGTCCGGGAGCTGTTACTAGATACATCTACTAGTTGTAGGGCTAAGTATTATAAATGATTTTGACCCCTTGGTATTCCCAAGGATCATCTCATTATATAATAGAGACCTGATGATATAGAAACTAGATGGCTTGGAATAATATCTTGAAGACCTAGCTAATCTAGAAAAGGCTCAATGAGATCAGGATACCGATATTACTATCACAACTTCCTCGAGTTGTAATACAAGCCACAGA
>QMRW01000096.1 GCA_003650785.1 Thermoprotei archaeon
AATATAGATAGTTCGCCTAGTAATACACATTGAATTACTGTTGACAAAGACCCAAGATTGTTACACAATTCCATTCTCAAACCCCGAAATAGCAATACCGGTTCAGAATACTAAGGGGTTCAACAGAACTCATAAGTGTAATGGTCTAAATCCTATCGGCAGAAAGTTAGTATAAAGTTAATGATAGATCTTGAGGAAAGGGTTGTAAGGATAGAGGGTATCCTGGAGCAAGTGGATAGGAGGATGGATTATGTGAACAGGAGAATAGATGATGTAAATGCGAGACTAAGCCATTTAGAGCTGGAGCTTAGGACCCTTAAAAGGGATCTGAACAGCGAGTTCCCATGGCTTCTAGGTGTTCAAATATCCATGAATAGTACTCTGAGCCTGTATAGTACTATCCTCTCCACAGGCTTAAATACACTCCCGCTTTCGAGAACGCACTTACATAACTAATATGTAGTTCATCTGAGGAGATAACTGCGGTACTTACACTTCATCCTCATGAAAATAGTCTTCTTAAATATTAGCAAAAGTAGAGGACTTACAAATCACCACTAAGTCCAATAATACTGAATAGGAGGAAAGGTTATAAGAGACTAAAAGTTGAAAGTACACCGGTAATTACGGAATGCATGATCTACTACAATTTTTCAGACTACATATGAATTTAAATAGCAAAACACCACAAAGCGAGAATAAATCTAAATTAGGTAGCAATAAATTGCTAAATTTACTCAGAATATCTAGAATTTCTAGAACCCAAATACAATTTTTACCACTCTAAATGCAGCACTCTACCTGCAATACTCCAAGATTCAATAACCGAGAGGAGTTAAGTTTATACGTAGATGTTTCTATATTTAATTAGCCTCCCCTATGGTCCCGCCATTGAAAAATGATATGGCGGATCCCGGGGGAGGCACAGCTAAAGTAAACCTGTGAAATGACCCCCTAGGGCCCGTAGCTTAGCCAGGTAGAGCGCCCGGCTCATAACCGGGCGGTCGAGGGTTCAAATCCCTCCGGGCCCACCAGAAAGATTCTCACCTTCTGATTGTGAAGCTGGAAGAGCTTTTACCTACTTAAGCTCACAACCAGTAGCATACGACTTCTGCAAACTCTAGCATGTAGTCAATAATGGTCATTATGAGATAGGTCTCATCCAGCTTCAGTTCTGAAGTTCCTCAGTAGGACTAGGTGACAGTTTAATGCTTATTCAACAGTATCTAGGGTAGCTCGCTAGACATTGCTGCATAGTGGTTTTTAAGGTTATCTAGAAATTCGGGGGAGATCTCTGAGTACTTCTTGATAAAGTCTGTGAGTCTAGTTATTCTCTCTAATGTGGTGTCGTGGAGAACGTGTTCCATTCTACAGGCATCTTTCTCGGCTATGTCGTTCGGTAGCATTAGTATATCTGAGAGGAACTCCCTAAGGGCAAGGTGCCTTTCATAGACTCTCTTAGCTATAGCTAGTCCTTCATCCGTCAAGAATATGTACTCGTACTTCTCGTAGTGTATTAGCCCCTTTTCAGCTAATCTCTTTAGATACTCTATCACACTGGGAGGCTTAATTCCTAAAGCTTTAGATAGGTCTTTGACTCTGATGACTTTTTTCCTTTTCATTAGGATGTACATGGTTTCTAAATACTCTTCTTCTCTTCTTCTCATAGGGAGCACCTTAATAATTAGGAATCGGGACTTAAATCGGTATCTAAGGACACTCTATCATATCAAGATTTTATATAAAGTTAAGATCGAAGATCCCCTCATGAGCAGTAGAATTTTCCTACTCTTATCGCTATTTCTATTTGTTGCCCTATTTCAGAATAATGACATAGTACTAATCTTAGTACTAGACTGCGGGAAGGTCTCTATAACTATCTCTACCTATGAGTGCATCCATAATATCCACTATAATAATCTGAGAGTTTCCACTGAGGAGCGAAAGGCATGAGAGTGCTATAGAATGTACCCTCTATGACTATAATAGTTTCTACGCAACTACATACGACCTATAGCTCTAACACCATTCCTAAGAAGCCATGATTTAGCATGATTAACTAGGTATAATGCCATCAATACCATCACAGTAGCCACTACTACGGACATTGTTAGACTTTCTGTGAACATGTACTCTCTACCGCTTATACCCATTTTTATCAATTGAGATGGCGCGGTATAGGGTACTAGAAGTAGTAAGTAGCTTAAGGGGGGCCTCAGAGATTCAACTGATATCGTCAGAATGCCTATGACCATGAAGTTTAGAATTTCAAGAAAATGGTGCGGAATTCCTGTTCTTATGGAAAGAGACGCTATGCTTAGACCGTAGGACAGAGACTTCACAACTATGAACACTAAACCTACTAGTATCAGTAGAGGAGATCGAGCGGAGAGTACATTAACCTCGAATATACTATTCAGTACTATAGCAATTAAGAGTGTGGATAGGAGGCTAACGATAGAGCTTGGGATAATTCTACCCAATATTACTCTAAAGGGTGATATTCCTCTAATTAAGTGTTCTTCTATCATTCCTAGAGATATAAAGAAGTTCATCCATGATCCCACTATCATTGAGTTCATCTGAATGATAGACCAGCAGATGACTACCCAAAAAGCGTTTCTACAGGCTATGTCTAAGTACTCCTTAGGAGCAAATAATAGTATAGCGAGGATGAATAGTAGGATCCAAAGGACTTCACTTAACATTAGTCCTATAAAGGACAGTCTATACCTCCAGAATCTCAGGAAGTGAAGCCATACTACAGCTTTAAACTTGCTCAGCATAGCTAGATAATCCCCCTCTTCATAGCCCTCTTCTCACCAGCACCTATGAGCATGTAGGAGAGTATATTGTATACCACAGCCAAGCCCATAAGTATACCTATTAGAAATGTTATAGGAGCTAGTTGGGGAGAGCCTATTAAAGCTATTATCCTAGCTAACTCCACTGTGTATGTAGTGGGTAGGACTCTGGATACTAACCACATCCAGTAGGGCATCAGGCTTGTAGGATAGAGAGCACCAGAGAATATCAGTACTATAGGATTTAACCAGTTTAGTATGTTGCTTTCCTCTTTAACCATCAGTAGTAGTGAAGCGAAGAGTGCAGAGAATCCAAGAAGGGGAAGCATACCTACAGTAACTGCTAGTAGCATTATGAGTGTTTTAATAACACCAGCAGTAACTCCCTCTAGTAATACTAGTAGAGGAAGGAATTCAACTACTTGGATAAACATGAAGAATAGATATCTGGGTACATAGGATAGTACTAATGTTATAGACATTCTATGAGGAGCGACTATTACATAGGGTAGAATACCCAGCCATCTTAGGAATAGTACGTTTCCACCAACTTCCCACATGACACTAATACTAGCCATCATGACTACTGTGGATGCTACGAAATATGCTATAGGATTTATATCAAGGCCTATATTTCTCTTAAATGCGCTGGGACTTCCAAAGAGGAAACCCATACCCACTACTAGACCCAGCATTAGATATGGCCATATTAGCATTGCTATGAGATTACTTTTATTGTTCTTGAGGAAATATAGGTCGAGTAATATACCAGACTTCAGTAGAGTCCTGATCTTACCCATTTTCATGTCTAGAACCCCTTCTTTCCTGTAATCTTAATAAAGACATCTTCTAATGTAGGCTCCTTTACTTCTACTCTTCTAACACTACACCCTAGTTTGTGTAATAATCTCACAGAGATAGAGGTTAGTTCCTCGACTCTATTTGGAGGTACTATGAGCTTCAATCTGTAACCGTTAACATCACTAATCATGCTACAAGTAACATCGGTTTTTTCTCTCAATACTTCAACTAGCTTATCTAAATTAGTAGCTACTGAGGGCAGTATCAGTATTTCCAAAGCCATGTTATCAGCTACCTTAAGCTTAAGTTCTCTAGGAGAGCCTATACTAAGTATTCTTCCCTCATCGATTATTGCCACTCTATCGCAGATCATCTCGGCCTCGAACATATTGTGTGTGGTCACAAGAACTGTTTTATTAAACTCATGTGCCAACTTGACTAGGAACTCTCTTAGAGCCCTAGCTGAAGGAGGGTCTAGCCCTAGGGTTGGTTCATCGAGAATCAGTACTTCAGGATCGAGTAGAAGGGCTCTAGCTAAGCTTAACCTCGCTTTCATACCTAGAGAATACTCCTCGTATAGTTTATCAGCTACACCTAGTTTCTTCAAGCCTAACTTATCTAGTAAGTATTCAACTCTCTTTTTCAATCTCTCTCCATCTAATCCATATAGCATTCCAAAGTACTTCAGATTCTCCCTACCTGTAAGCTTCCAAAAGAAGCCTCTCTCAACACTTAAAGAGACTCCTATAACCTTTCTAACTTCACTTGCCTCCTCAACGACATCATAGCCTAGGACTTTAGCATAGCCTCCATCTGGTAGGAGTAGAGTGGATATTATCTTGACAGTAGTAGTCTTACCAGCACCATTAGGCCCTAGGAGACCAAAGATCTCTCCTCTTTTCACATCGAAGTCTATACCCTTTAGAGCCTCTACAATCCGCTTTACCTTAGTTAAAAATCCCTTTCTCTCATAAGTTATATAGCGTTTTACCAGGTTCCTGACTTCTATAGCATTATCCATAGCTGTCTCTCCATGTATAGCATAAATCTGAGTACTGTACACAAATACTTTTCTCTAAGTTACGATAAACTAAAAATCAACTCATATCTAAGTCATCTTAAGTGTAGTGTGCTCTCGGCATGTTGTGGAAGGCAAAGTCAAATTTTATTGTCTTTCAGTAGTGTGGGTCGAGGTCATAGGGAAACAGGGAGAGTCAGCGACTAAAACCAGGCATCGATCTCGAGGAAGTACTGGATATTGCAATAAAA
>QMRW01000097.1 GCA_003650785.1 Thermoprotei archaeon
AGGAACTATACTCTCTAGTCGAGCACCAGGATATGGGCAGGGATTTACTCGATTACTGTGTAGATGTTATCAAAAAGTCGGCTTCTATACTCGGAGTATCTATGGATTCAGTTGCTCAATAATGGATTTTCCATAGGTCGATAATATATACTTAAGACCCTCCACTAGATCGTCATTTGTACTTGGACTTTCTCTAGAGATAGCCATTACAGCATCCTTTATAGCTCTCTCCAGATCTAACTTATCTCTTAACCATAGTATTGCGAACATAGCCTCTATAGCGTTACTTATTTCTTCACGAGAAAAGCCCTTCAGACGTTCTCTAACACCTATTTCCTCAGCTACTCTTACTAGTAATCTGTCAGGGACCTTTATTCCACAGGGTTTTCTTCTCGTTAGGGTCATTATGGCTGAGGCTAGAAAGTTTACTATAGAATCCCCTAATAATGCTAGTCCTTTATCCTTAAGAAGTGCTGCCTTCATGAATTACTTTCCTCAGTTCACTGTTCAGTTCATCTAAGGCTGAGATGGCATCGTCTATGGCCTCTATTAATACATCTTCTGGTTTTTTACCTCCTTTAGTCCTGAGGAATACTCTAGGTACTCCTACAAGTGGATGATCTATAGTATAGGCTGCGTACTCTACATCAGGCCTCCTATTCAGAAAGTCCACGAGGAGGTTACAGAGTGTATGTCCCTCCTCTGGTAATTCTATCTCTATGTAATTTTCTCCCTTATCCTTTACCCTTACTATCAATACTCCTCAGCTCCTCTTCTAAGATCTTATGTAACTGTGTTATATCTTTATTGGGAGCTATACCCATTCTTCCTTTCACTAATAAACCTCTCCTAAGGAGATCTTCAATGGATTCTTCTAGAGTTCTATCCTTTAGTAAAGAGTATAGGACAACCAGTCTTCTAACATTACTAGGAAGCTTAATCTTAAGCGATTCGTAGTATACCTTCGATATCTTTGTAGCCATCTCGAGAACTAATCTGTAGTTAGCTCTGCTCATTACATATCCCTTTACTATCTTAGTTTCATAGCCCGAGAGACTAAGTGCTATTTCTAATAACTCTAAGGGTATAGCTACTTTAAGCTCAGCTTCAGAAAGTACTCTATCTAACCTATATCTGAAGAAACCAGAGCGAGTAGGTTTTAGTGTTCCTGTAAGCTCACCTAGGAGTCTTCTAGCTTCATAAGCTGCTCTCTGTACCTCTTCGGGAGTTCCATAAAAGGTTATTTTAATATGATTTAGCCTTGTTTTTACGTACATGTCTATGTATCTGACTCTTATTCTCAATTTATTCAAATATTCTTCCAGAATTTCATTTGGAACAGTTAGACTTATACTTCTTGATACTCTTCCTCTCATTTTATATCACCTTCTAAGTAGATAGAGAGAGGAGACTTTTCGTCTTATCACTCTCCTACAGTTTTTACAGTAGAGATTTGTATCCCTTAGGAAGAGAGGTGATAGACAGTAATTACACCTAGCTAGTATGACTCCGTAATCGAGTCCCATGGTACTTAGTAGGAAGGGTGGGCTACTCCTACCTATGACTTTGGCTCTTACTATATCTCCTATTCTCATTACATCGTGTATATCTTTAACATAAGTTGAAGATACATCAGCACAATGGATTATTCCTGAGAAGGGTGTATGAACTATTCCTCTATTCTCTATCATGAAGATCTCTACTACAGCTACTATGGAATCTTTAGTATTAGTGATCTCAGCATATACAGTATCTCCTATCTTGGGTACTAGTGGTACATTAAAGCTAACTACTTCTATTGTATGTTGTTCAGGATCCCGTAGTATCCTACCCACTACAGTAGACAATATAGTATCTTTAAGAATATAGGTATTATTGCCTGGTAGAAACTCTTCTATTATCGCTATTCTACTGCCCGGTACAGCTATCTCCTCCATGTATTCTCCCCTTTCTCCACCCTTATTACTACTACTTCTACTTCGTGCATTCTCTTTACGTGGAACTGCATTCGAGGTGGTAGCATTATCTTGTCCATTAGTACTACCCGTACATCTAGGTTCATTTCCTCTAACTTTTTTACTATGTAATCCATCGTCGTCCTCTTGTGTACTGAGTACACTACACTAGATACTCCTATAGCTGCTCTTAAAAATAATATGTCGTAGCCCTTCCTATGAACCCCAAAGGGTGGATTTTGGACTGTTGTAGCGTGGGATATTCTAAGGGGGATGTGTTCTACGTCAGCACATATGAGATCAGCTTTTGTATAGAGATCATTTTCTACAAGGAATTTTCTAGCAATCAACAGTGATGCCTTATCCAGATCTACTCCAATCCCATATCTGGCCCCTAGGATTAATGCTCCTATTAGTAATCTAGCTGTACCACACCCCAGGTCTAATACCAGTCTATCGTGTATATCGTTATAATTGAACTCTGCTATCCACAGAATTGTCGCTGCTAATCTACTATCTATAGTGTACTGTTCCAACTCTACTCTAGGCCTTGGTATCTCTGGTACCCTCTCTAGGGTTAATTCCAATTTTCTTTTCTTTAGAGGACTCTTAAATCCTGAATCTGAGGACTGCCGCCACACCTCCAAATGTCCTCCTTAAAATTCTACCTTCCTCGGTAGCATCAGAAAGTATGAATACTCTAGCCCCTGTGTTTTTAGCCATTCTACCCAGTTCTTCTACTATATGTTCTACAGATTCTATATCAGCTTGGCTACCGCATTTTGGACATTTCACAGACTCTACCCTACTTTCTACAGTGAGGCTGAACTCATATGAACAGTTTGGACATACCGCTCTTATTCTATGTTTATCTAACTGTTCTGAAAGTAGTAATTTATCGACTGCTGCCATTTGAAGTGCTCTTCTAACCTCATTCTCACCGTAAGTAGCCAATCCTGTATCTCTTGCTATATGGTGCATAAACTCCTGGAATACTTTCTTCTCCTCAAAGAGCCTTACACCCTTCACTATGTCGACTGATCTCTTAACGAGTTCGTATACTCCCTCTTCACCACTGTAGCCGGTATCAACTACTCCTAAGACTTTGTTCTTTAGTTCATAGTGTAGATAATCCCCCTTAATGAACTCTTCTTTGGTAGGTCCTGGTCCTCCTATGATTATTCCCTTGAGATCTGGGATGTCTAGAAATAGCCTATTAGCATACTCTCCTACTCTCTTGTAGAATTCATGAGCTAGTTGCTCTATTATTCTTTCAAATCTTCTAGCAGACTGCCCTCCAGCTCTATGTTTTCCAGGGACTCCTGAAGTTATTCTCTTGAGTATTTGCATGCTCCTACCTTTCAGTATACCGAATACTGCTTCAGATCTATCTACTACTATAAGACCATAGATATCCCTCTCCCTGATCATGTCTTCTAGAATCTCTACGTGGAATACTGAATCGCACCTGTAGAGCCATGTCCTAAGCTTCTCAGGTGGCTCTATTAGATGTATCTCCATTCTCTCTTTACCAGGGACATCACTAGCTACATATCCACAGAATACTACAAGTCCATTTGGTGGTGTTCTAGATAGTAACTTTAGTCTCTGCATTATACTAGTAAGTGCTTCGAGTACGTGATGTCTAGTTGTTCTATCCTTGATGTTCTGTGCTGTTGAATACTCTTGTTTAAGTACGCTCATTACTTCGGATAGTGGTCTTCCAGCTGGGATGTATAGTGAGATGAGCTCAGTTCCTCTACCCTCTTTACCCTTCAGCTCCTTGAGTAGGTGTTCAAGTCTAAATAGCTCTATCTCATCTCTGATAGACATATACTTACCCTCTTCACCTTCTACACGCCAGCATAGTAGGCAGTGGTTAATTAAGCTTTTTAATACTACATGCTTGATGTAGTGGTTGAGTACTTTGAGAGTGACTATTAAAATAGGAGGACACTTGGTATCAACAGAGGAGAGAATAGTGGACATAGATTATTTTATGGCCATTGCTGATGTCCTGAGAGAAGTACATCATCAAGTATCCAAGTTGACTATCGTAGTAGGTGGTGGTACTCTAGCTAGAGAATATATAAAAGCACTCTCAAAAGTCTCTATCCCCGAGGGGTTAAAGGATATTGTCGGTATATGGGCGGCTAGGTTAAATGCCATGACCCTTATCTCTATTCTGAGCGATATAGCCTATTCCTCAATACCTACTAGCATAGAGGACTACTTGAGAGCACTTTCATCCAGCAATGTAGTAGTACTTGGTGGATTACAACCTGGTCAATCTACGACAACTGTTGCAGCTTTAGTAGCTGAGGCAGGTCTATCCGATCTATTAATATTAACTACTGATGTAGATGGTATCTATACATCTGATCCTAAGAGAGATCCTAATGCTAAAAAGTTGGAAGTAGTCCATGTAGATGAGTTGGAAAAGCTAATAGTTCAAGAATACTATGCTGGTTCTTATGCGCTACTGGACTCTTATGCTATTAGGGTACTCAAGAGATCTAGGATTAGGACATTCGTCATAAATGGAAGACCTCCTAACAATATCCTACGAGTCCTGAGTGGGGAGCGAATAGGTACTGAGATAGTGTACTAATTTACTTTCACTCTAGTCTTAGTACTACTTTTAAAAGTAGCCGTGAGACTGTATCAGGTATATACGATGAGGAAAGTCGTTAGGGTAAATAGTAGTTTAGAAAATGGATATATGGTTACGCTTACATGGATTGAGGCTAAGGAGACTGTTAGAACATGGTTAGAAAGTAAGATCAAGTGTACGAGGGGAATGGTAGTGAGTATAAAGGCCAAGCAGTTCTTTAACTGGCTGGGCAAATCCTCTTTCTCAGCTGTAGAGGCTCATATATTTTGGAGATTAGTAGAGGAAGTAGC
>QMRW01000098.1 GCA_003650785.1 Thermoprotei archaeon
TGACTGCGAAGCTATAGGGATTGAATGCTGTCCAGTTATGCTCTCAGGTAAGATGCCTGCATTTCCATGTATTGCATTTTCAAAATTAAACGACGAGGGAATAGTAGCATTCTGTGAAGCTGATGTAGACTCAGCTGTAACTCTAATCCTAGGAAAATACCTTACTGGGAGACCCGGGATCATGGGTAATTACTGTTTAGATATACCTCATAATCGTGTAGTATATCTCCACTGTACCTCTCCTACAAGGCTATATGGATACGATAAACCACCCTTAAAACACTATATAACAGCACATGGTGAGGCACACTTCCTTGGGGCATCACCTGTTGTCAAATTCCCCGTAGGCGAGGATGTAACCACTGTAAAGGTAAGTGTACTCCACGGCATGATGTGTATCCGTTATGGTAAAAGTCTAGGTCTCGTAGAGGATGAAAGAGCCTGTAGAGATAAACTCCTTGTAGAGACTAATGCAGCTAAAATACTTGAGAAACATGATAATACGATCTTTGGTTGGCACAAGGTATCATTCCTTGGAGATTTTAGAGAGGAGTTTAAAGCTGCAGCCAAGCTACTTGGATTAAAAGTCGTAGAGGACTATGTTTAAATATAATATAAAAACTACTCAGAGATCTTAAACCATTCACCATTTCTTTTATACATCTCCCAGAAGAACCAGCCTATACCTAGTGTTATCGGATGTCTAATCCAGGAATCCATCCATAGGCGGTAGGGTGAATAGGGTGGTCCAGCTATTTCTGCGGATACATATGGAGTAAAACATATACCATAAGCTATTATCGAAGTTAGTATCATGAATGCTGTTGAGATTAATATTCTAATTCTATTAGCTACTGAAAACCTCTCCTCAGGTTTTATGAACCTCCATGGAAATATAGGCTCCCCCCGTGCTTTCCACATATACGTAGCTCCTCCAAATGCTACTACGAAACAGACACTGATCACTATTAATGCTCCTAATACCTGTAGTGGAAATACTATTGATACAAGCTCCCATCCGTATACTATTACACAGTAGGGAAATATTGTGTATGCGTGGAACAATATCGCTGCTAGGACTCCAGCTATGAGATTGAGCGGATATCTTACTTTTCTAATAATCCAAGCACAGAAGATCATAGCGCATGGTGATCCCATAAATATATCAAAGGGATTTACTATTAGCTTTGATGGAGATTGTGTTATGTACCTTATAAGCTGACCTACCACATAGCACCAATATCCTTCGAATGCTCCATAGTATGTCATGGCTAGAGCAGGTATGACAGGATCAAGAGTCATTCCAGGCATTACTGGAATTGGTATAAAGGAAAAGGCTCCAGTAAGCGCACCTAGAATTGCTATTCTAGCCATTCTTCTTGAAGTCCAGAGATTCAGCTTAACACTCATATATACCCCTCGGATATATGAAGACTATTAATTTATAATACTTCTTAGCGCTCTTTGAGTCTTCGGATTCTAAGTCTCCCTAGAAGTATAAAGCCTAAGCATGTTATCACTGTCGCTACTAACAGTATAAAGATGATGATGGATTCTATAGAGTATACTTGTGTAAAAAGGACTGTAGTACTCTTTCTTAGAACTATATGCTTAGTCTGAAGATTTATTCCCCTTACTACTACCTCATACTTCCCTTTAGGTAGTCTAATAATAGCTTCCGCGGAGAGACTGTAAAATCTATATGGTACTTCTAGAGGCTTTGAGACTACTTTTACCAGATGACCACTAGATGCATTCTTAACTACTACGTCAACGTTACGTGATGGTATAAGGTAGAGAAAATTAACTATCACCTTTAAGTGGTATACGCTACAGTTTATCGGTACTGTTAATGAATACTTCGAGACATAAATATCCTTAGAACCCACTAAAGTATTAAGCCAGATTACGCGAATCGTGTAGTTACCTTCGTTCAATTTCATTACTACACTACCGTTCTCCTTAGTTACTCCTTCGAATACCAACTCTCCCTTCAGATCATACACTAGAACTAGCGCCTCACATAGTGCCCTACCTTCATTATCAGTACATATGACTTTTACAACCCTGGGTACAGCAGAAGCTGGTAAGCTTGAGATCGAAATGACTATTACCAGTAATAATATTCCTCCTACTTTACAACATTCCAAATCCATAGAACCACCACATGAGGAACATCATTATGGTAAATGAAATACTGAACACTATGAACAGTATATCACTAGGTGTGAATTCTATAGTCTTAAGTACTGTAGGCTTTCGAACTCCAAATGCTTTAGCCTCCATAGCAAGTGCCATTTTATCCGCTAGTAGCATGGCCTCTCTTGATGCAGGAATCACTATTGGAAAGACTGCTCTAATTCTCTTGACTGGGTTCTTCGATGACATATCCCAACCTCGTGACTTAGCGGCAGTCATTATCTCCTGAATCTTCTCTATCATCACAGGGTAGAATCTTACCCCTGTAGTACATATGAAGGATAGTTTATAAGGTAAAAATTTAGCCCATATCATCGCTAGATCCGAAACTGGAGTTATGAACGTTAGAATACTAGCAGCTATAACCCCTATAAAGACCCTCAAGGTCATGGCAGTACCCCAGAGCAATCCTCCAACTGTTATGGCAGTGTATCCCATTAGCGGCGTCCCTTCTGGAGTTATTACCAATATAGTCTTACACCCCAGTTCTGGTGGAATTCTCCAAAATTGCGATGGTTTATTTATCCATATTGAGTAGGTATACCCTCCAAATATCGATAGAAGGAATGCCCACCAAGCACGGGCCAGTAATTTCCTCCATGGTACTTTAGCTAGTGTTCCCACAAGCACTTCTAGTAAGAATACTATTAACAATGGTTGTGGTTCGAGGTACAATGTTAATAAAACTACTATACTTCCAAACCATACGAGTTTAGCCACTGGATTAAGCCTATGTATTACTGTATCTTTAGCTTCAAACTCTATGAAGACCACGATCTCACACCTACTATATACTCATATAAATCTTCAACTGTCGTGATATCGGTTGAAATACCGATTTCCTCTTCTATTCTCAGTATCAGTCGTATTATCTCCGGGGGTTTAACCCAGGTCTTCTCGAGTATCTCGGATCTAGAGAATACATACTTTGGGGATCCATCCAGTAATACACTACCTTTATGCATCACTATAACTCTAGATGCGAATCTAGCTACTAGATCCATCTCGTGTGTGATTATTATTATTGTTCGTCCCTCCTCGTTGAGCTTCTTCAAAAGATTGCATATGTAAAGTGATTCATTCCAGTCCTGACCAGTCGTAGGTTCATCAACTATTATGACCTCAGGATCAATTGCCAGTACCGAGCCTAGAGCTACTCGAAACCTCTTTCCTCTATCTAATGATAAAGGCCATTCGTCCTGGTACTTCTCCAGATCAAGAGTCTTAAGTACTCTATCTACCCTTTCTTTAACCTCTTCCTCGGGAAGATTCAAGTTTCTTGGTCCGAATTCTAGTTCCTCACGAACAGTAGAGTGAAATATTTGATGTTCAGGAATTTGAAATACATAGCCTATCCTCTTTACAATATCAGTTCTTTTAGCTTTACTTACATCAACTCCAGCGACTAATATTTCAGCCTCCTTACTAGATGGCCTTAGAAGCCCTGCTATACACCTAGCTAGAGTAGTCTTTCCTGAGCCATTTTGACCTATAAGTGCTACATATTCACCTTGATATATATCTAGTTCTATTCCCATTAGTGCCTTTACTCCATTGGGATACGTGTGGGTGAGCTTTCTGACCTTAATTACTGGAATTTGCTTTCTAACATATCCTTTTAGCTCCTTCTTCTTATATCCCCTCACAAGAGGTCTGCTGCTGATAATTTCCTGTAATATGTAATAAGCATCCTCAGTACTTATTGGTAACTCTGTCCTCCATAGTCCATCTTTTTTGAGAAGTAGGGCTAATTTAGTTATCTCAGGTATTCTGATTCCACACTCCTCCAGAATATCTGCTCTCTGAAGTACGTAACTCGGAGGGCCATCTAGGACTATGTTACCTCTATCCATTATAACTATCCTATCTACGAGTCCAATTATATTCTCCATATCATGGCATGAAAATATTATCGTAAGCCCGTATCTTCTATTTAAATCCTTTAGAACACTATAGACCCTAGCTCTTCCTAGAGGATCTAACATTGACGTAGGTTCATCCAATGCCAGGATCTTAGGTCTCATCGATAGGACTCCAGCTATAGCTAGGCTTTGCTTCTCACCTCCAGAGAGATTATAAGGGTTCCTTGTTCTTAGTTTACTTAGCCTTGTAGCTTCAAGTGCAAATTCGACTCTCTTATATACCTCTTCCTTAGGCAATCCTAGATTACATGGTCCTAGAGCTACATCCTCTTCTACTGTGAAAGATGTTATATGAACCTCAGGATCGTCCATGATCACTCCTACATGAAGTGCGAGTTCATACAGTTCATGTTTTCTAGTATCAAGTCCATCCACAATAATGGTACCAGTAAGCTTACCGCGTATGTACTTAGGTATTATTCCACCAATAGAGTATATTAGTGTACTTTTACCAGCACCAGTCCTTCCCATTATGGCCACGATTTCTCCATATTTAACTTTAAGATTTATATCATGAATAGCTGGACTATTAGATCCCTCATAGGTAAATGTTACTTTCTCTAACACTACAGCATACTCGCACCCTGTAGTTTCTGCTGATGTCATTAGCAGTACCAATACAGTATACTTCAGACCATTAATTAATCTCTCTGTTGGCACTCTTTTCCTAATAATACTTTTAAGTAGAACTACTAGGTGTTAGCGGTATAGCCA
>QMRW01000099.1 GCA_003650785.1 Thermoprotei archaeon
GGCTTACTCATATTGGCACTACTATGTACATACAGACAAATGGACTCTACTTAAACTGCTTAAGAAGCAGAAACTAGACATACTAAGATTAGATTCCCATGATGGTTACATTTATGTGTTATATAGAAAAATGAGATAATAGAGCCGCCCTGTATAGAATTGAGGTAGATCTTTCCTACATGGATTATGTTTTTACTTAGGCGTATGTGAGCCCTATTAGGAAATAAAAAGAAGAATAATTGAAACAAAGCAGTATATAGAGGACGCCAAGAGATTAGCTAGTCTTACTCGTTAAATAAAGAGTTTATATAGTTGTATGAAGACTGTGAATATAGATGGAGGTTGAAAAGTGTTAAGTCACTATCTTATTCTCATAACGACCTTGAACCTCCTATCCTCACTCAAGAAATTCCAAGGATCCCTCTGCTCCTCAGACTTACAGTACTAGCCCCAGCTCACATGCTTGACCATACCGCTTTTGCTTAATCGGTACAAATATTCTCTAGCCTCGAATGCACCTTCTCAATATCTCTAACTCTGAACAAGCTGCCTGCTCATCCCCCGGCTAATGCTGTTCTGAAGTCCTCTAGATATATGTCTAGTCACTTTTTCAGTGTGTAATGGTACGATAACTGTTTAAAGCTTGTCACCTTTAAAGGTGAAATAACACATTAGATTTTCTGTGGAAAAATTTTGGTCCTACTGAAAGTCCTCGTACATGCAAGCTACCAGTTACTCCTCGGCCTCCTCATTACAAGTATTACAAAAACAACAGAGAGTCTTTGCTCAGTCCTCATAAAGGCCTATGAAGAAGTTTACAGCAAGCTCAGAGTTATCCCTGTCAGCTTCAGAGAGGATATCTACAAGACCGATAAGACGTCGCTGGATTAACAGACTTCCCATCAGCTCAATTTTACTGACTATCTCATTAAAGCTCCTAGATCTATAGTCACTGAAGAAAGTGAGGATTTTACTCTTAGTGTCAGTTCCTAAAGCGTAACCTCGGAAAAGATGAGCTGGCTTAATGAGTGCGGGTCGAACTCGGACTGAAACGGAGATGCTGTATAAGGATAGAGCAAGATTTCTATTGGCTTTTTAACAGAAAAGGGTAAGAATAGGGCTTATCTTTGGCTTAAGATATGGCGCCGGGGGTGGGATTTGAACCCACGCGTCCCCGAAGGGACACAGGCTCTCCAGGCCTGCGCCTTAGTCCACTCGGCCACCCCGGCATATTTTCATATATCGACCAGTGATATAAACCTTGTCGAGCTAAGAGTATAAAATAGTATCGGTAAAGTTTATGAGAGAGTTAATTAGGCAAGTATAGTGTAATATTATAGCTAATAAGCGGGGGTGCCCGAGCCAGGACAAAGGGGCGGGACTCAGGATCTTGCTCGATAGGAGAGCTAGAGGAGAGCTCCCGTGGCGAAGGCCTGCGTGGGTTCAAATCCCACCCCCCGCATCACTTTTGATTTTGGTGTGTTTACTTTCATACCTATTTGTAGTTTTGGCTCTTCTCTAAGCTTTCTTTCCAGTACTCCATAGGTTCAGTCTAGAATTCGTGTATACCAAAATGGGAAGGAGTATGATTAACATCTCTTGAATTCTTCCCACTCCTGCCCTCGGATGGGTATTTTCTAGGGAATGAACTTAGGAACTCCTTTCTTATATTCCTCAGTCCAGAGGAGATATAGCTAAAACCTCTATGAAGATGAAAAACCGGAGGGAAGCAATGATGAAAAAGTTTCATCACGGAAAAATGATAACCCGAGGGGGTCAATCAAGACTGCCATCCTGAGCTCCCCTCGGGTCACTAGATAGAGGGATTGCAAAGATTAAAATCTAACGCAAACTCTCCCGACCCCAGAACATGAATTAATAAAAGTTGCTATTGAGGGAGTCTAGTTGAAGAATAGACATCATCAATACACTCACAACATGTTTTAAAAGAATTCTTAAAAATTGGTGCGGCGGCCGGGATTTGAACCCGGGATTACCTGCTCGGCAGGCAGGTGTCCTAGTCCAGGCTAGACGACCGCCGCACCTGTTTGTCCACCAGCCCTTCGTTATAGCATTACTTCTAGTCCATTGATAAGGGTGTGATAGAGCTTTTTAAATTTTTAGGGTATGAAATGAGCAATACTAGACTTCAGTAAAGTACACCTGGGATTAACTCCATAGGAGTTAGCTTTAAGAAGTTGATGTTTTAGTAAAGTATGATGATGAGGGAGTGTTTCGGATGAGGGATGATTAGGTGACCTCATCTGAAGACTTTTCTAGATAGTATACTTCTAAGCAATGTAGGTGGATAATCTCCTAATCCCACAACCTTAACTTTAGCTCGTGGCCAAATTACATCGGCCTCTTTACATATCTCGTATAAAATTTCGATCTTAGGACTAGGTGATTCTGAGGCTATTTTTATGCTAGTATCTTCATGGGGTCCGAGTACTTTGTTCACTATTACTTTATTAGAATTTACTTGTATGCTCTCAACTTTTACAGGCTCATTTCTGATATTCTTCAGTTTAAACGAAACTATTTTATTTTCACTGTTATAGCTGAGTTCTTTAACTGCTAAGTGCTGAGGCTCTTTAAACATTTTTCCATGCAATCTAAACATAGGCTTGGGATAGCCTTTTAATATATTTTCGCCAGTGTATCTAGCTACCATCTGTACTCTGTAATCGACATCATATACTGCAATGTACTTATTGGAGTACTCACGGAGTACTCCTTGATAGAGCTTCGTTTCTCCATCTACATCTTGCACTTGTATTGTTATGAGTCTACCTATGCTGTTCTCTAGCAGTGAATCGTAGACTGAACCTACAACGGCGATAGCCTTTTTCTCCATATCCTCTATTCCTCTTCTAAGTTCCGCCGGTAGGGGAGACATAAAAGTGTAGGTGGTCTTTGTGACTGTTCCAGCGATTTTATCCTTCACATAGACCAGACTATTGTAGATTTTCCTCTTAACTTTATTGAAGAAGAGTGGGTGGTACAGCTTCTTAAGATCCTCCCACCTTTTTCTTCTTTCCTCCTCGGTCAATAAATGCTTAAATATACATATCATATGGATATTATTTACTTCACTCGAATCTATCTTTCTGGATACTAGGGATGGCGGAGCCCATGGATTAATAGTGATACTATCTAAGGTTATCTCTCTTGACAATATTCCCTTCTCCTTAAGATCCTCTATTAATACTCTCGCCTCCTCCAAGAACTTCTCATCTCCGGTCTCTCTATAGTTCTCTAGTAGGAAGGCTATTAGGGTCTCAGGATTCTCTATACCTTCTGGTGGGAATAAGACCTCGAATCCACCACCACTTCTAGGAGGAACATGAATCTCCCCATAGTAAGCATCGGAGCCTATGAGGACAAAGGCTCTCTCTCCTGAGAATATTTTGATAACCCTATCCCTAGAGAACCATTCTATTATAGCGTATATAGTTGAGAGGACTATACCTACTATGGTCAAGTATATTATAGTCCAAAGAAATTCCAGTGATACTGTGGTCACGGTTTTAGAGCCCATGTAAAAGCTTCTCACGCCTAAAATATAAAACTTTACATTTTTCAAATCCTACACAGCTTTTCAAAGTGGGGAGATATATAAGTGCTAGTGGATTGTAATAGATATGTTCCGTGAAGTCCCCTCAGTATGGATAACAAGACTTCTGCACCCTAAGCTAGTGGTGCTAGTAGTAACAAAAGATGATGAGAAAGTAAATGCCATGGCAGCTGCATGGTGTATGCCTGTCTCTGTAAAACCCCCATTAGTAGTTGTCAGTATCTCCCCTAAGAGATATACGTATAAGTTAATTAAGAGGAAGAAAGAATTCACTATCAATGTAATGTCTCTCGATAAAATGAGAGAAGTTCATATATGTGGCACTATTAGTGGAGTTAAAGTGGACAAGATAGAGAGAGCGGGATTACGCCTACTGAAGAGTACTAAAATAGAGACCCCGGGCCTTGAGGATGCAATAGCTGTAATAGAGTGTACCCTCTTTAACTCAGTAGAAGCGGGAGACCATGAATTGTTCATAGGACAGGTAGTTGCTGCTAGGGTTAGAAGTGATACATTTGTAAATGGCGTATACTGTATCGATAAAGTCAGATTGCTTTATCATTTAGGAGGAGATATGTATACTACCACCTCAAGCGAGGTATACAGGCCTACATAAAAAGATTAAATGTTTTATACCATAAAACTTATTTAGTGTTGCTTGTGATCACTACAGGATACAGATGCGTAAGCTAATATTGTATTTCATGGTCATTACATTATTAGCAAGTACCTGTCAAATAAATGCTAGACCTCAAAAAGTGTATATACTAACTACAATTTCCTACCTAGTACCTATTGTAAAAGCTATAGGAGGAGCTATGGTAGAAGTAGAATGCTTGATTCCACAAGGAGCTGATCCCCATTATTATGAACTTACACCTGCCGATATAAGTAAACTTGAAAAGGCTGATATTGTAGTAATGACTGGTCCTTCCCACCTACCAGTGGAAGCTAAAATAGAGGAGATCATAAGAGAAAGAGGGCTTTCAAAAGTTATTGTAAATTATAAGAATTATACTAAATTAGGATTTAATCTATTAAAATTACCAAACGGTAAAGTTAATCCTCATGGATATTTCCTTTCATTAAGAGGTATTAGGGCAATCTCTAAGAGCATAGCTAAGGCTTTAGCTATCATTAACCCGGAGAATACGTCTTATTATAGTAGGAACCTTGAAGAGTATCTAAATAAGATTAACGATATAGAAACGCTCTCGAAA
>QMRW01000100.1 GCA_003650785.1 Thermoprotei archaeon
CCATTAATACATAATAGATTTGCCTATACGACTCTAGGAAAAACAGGCTGGAGAGCTGTTTTTGAGATACATCAGATGATAGGATCCATATATTTTAGAGGGCCCACTAGCATAAAATGGAGAGTTAGATTGCCTGAAGGGTGGGCTGAGATTAGTAGAAGTTGGAGAGAAGCCCATAAGATTATAACTGATCACCTGATCAAAACCCCCTTCGGTCTTCTCAGAGAACGTACTATCTCCGGTTTCAATCCTAGAGATCCTTTGTCAAGTAAAACTACAGAGTTCCTCATAAAGTCGGAAAGGGACTATGAGTTATATAAGGCCTACCTAGAAGTATGGCTTAGAAGAGCTGAACCTGACTTTAAAGAAATTTCAGAAGCGTGTAGAGTTATGGGAGATCAAGGTGTAGCTCAAGTTAGTATAGATGCTGCCTTCACTGATCTAGTAAAGGCGAGAGGCGTTAAGCAAGCTTACATGGACTTATATTTAAGACCCAGAGTCATAAAAGAAGTCCTAGAGATCCTATGGGAAATCAAAGAAAAGGAAATTGAAGCATTTCTAGATTCTCCCTCAGAAGTTCTATACTATGATCTATGGGGAGCGTTCGGACTAGGACCCAACCACTTCAGATGTTTTGTCTTACCAGAACTTGAAAGAGCGGTGAGACTAGTCAAGCAAGTAGAAGGCAAATATATAGGCTTCTATATGGTTGGGAGAATAAAGAGACAACTACCGATGGTTATCCAACATGCATGTCCTGACTTCATAGAGCCCTTTGAACTTCAGAGCGATATAACATTAAGGGATGCTAAGAGCCTTTATGGTGATAGGATATGTATCATGGGGAACTTCGACCCTGTCCTTTTAGCTTTTGGTACTTATGAAGACTGTGTGAAAGAAACTCTTCGATGTTTAAGTGAGGGAATGACTAATGGTGGATACGTATTAGTCACGGGCGATGAGGTTCCAGCTAACGCTAAACTTGATAACCTCAGAGCTATAGTTAGAACAGTCGAAAAATATGGTAGATACTAATTCTCCTATTTCGTATACCTTATCTTTAGGATCGGCTCATATGCTCATCGCTTTTACGATCAGAGGAATGTATATAGTAGACGAAGAGAAATGTTCTGGATATGGTTTATGTATAACGGTCTACTTAATGGGGGTAAATAAAACTGGTGAAAACTGGGTAGAGTTCTAAAATTATTTTAAGGTATATTATCATAGTTTGACATAGAGGTGTAGTTAACGGCTGTTAAAAGTAGAGGTGAAAAATTGTGGTTTATAATGTTAGTACTGTTTATACCCTGCATACTCAATACTTCCATATCTAGTCTTATTGCTTTTATAACTATTAAGAAGTATTTTAGCCGAGGGTAGATCAATAAGTGAAGCTGGTTTAGAGATAGTACGTAACATCTACACGTACCTCTAGAAACTATCTAAAGAACTCATCCTCATTAGGATTAGCAGAATACTGTTATTCCGTGGAGCTAAGCTCATGAGAATGGTTATCCTTTTCCTGCTATTTATTATGTGAATTCCCGAAATCTATACTGAAACAATTCTGAAAACGAAAGTTAAAAATCAGTGTAGTAAACTTCCAGAACTACTCTTAACTACTCAACTTTAAAGTAGCTAAGCCTACCTTGATTATATTAAAGCCACATTGCTTGTAAAATACTAACCCTGCTAAATTTTCTAGACCCACGATTAACCTTAATATCTTACATCCCCTTTTCTTGGCTATCTCCTTGGCAAATTCTATTAGTCTTGTCCCAACCTTATAACCCCTATACTTCTTGAGCACAAAAACATCCTTAATCCATGCAGAAGGACCTCCATCAAATAATCTATAACAGATAGATAGATGTAAATAGCCTATAATTCTCCCATCAAGTTCGGCGACTATTATGTAGTCATTCGGATACTTAGACGAATCCCATCCATAAACATTTCTGCGAATCTCATTCAGGTCGAGTTCATCCGGAAGCCATATCTCCGGTTCGGTCTCCAACGCTATACGACGAAACTCCAAAAGTTTTTCTCGGTCATCCACTTCTGCAAGTCGAATCTTGAGTCGCTGCAACGCTTTAATCAGTTCTGGATCTTGCGGAGGACGCTTAGTGCATACAAACTGCGCCTTCATCCCATCCCACACATACCAGAGCTCTACAGGCATCTATACCACCATCTTAGCACATTCAGCCTCTTAGTGTAACTAGTTCACTGGAATAATATATAAAAGCACTTCTCATGACCATAGTTCAGTAGATCAAGTTTAACATGTACAGGAGTTCTCCTTCTATCCTATTGCTAATGGCTTTAATACTGTATTTGCACGGAGTTTGGTAATGTTAAGTATGCAGCCTGGATCGGAGCCCAGAATATCCCCCGTATAAGCAAGCGCTCTGGCTCTACAGCCACCGCACACATACTTATAGGGACATGTTCCACAGCTACCTCTAAGCCTATCCCTGTCCCGTAGTGCCTTAAATACCTCAGATTCACCCCATATACTGGAGAATGACCTCTTGGTGATGTTTCCAACGATTACACTGGGTATGAACACGCAGGGTGTCACATCCCCATTAGGTTGTAGGGCCGCGTATATTCTACCCGCGCCACAACCGCCTATATACTCGGCTAGAGACGAGATCACGGTGTCTCCTTTTACGTAGAAGTGTGTGGGAGCAATTTCCCTACCGCTACTGAGGATGCAGGATATTCTAGCAAACTGGGGTGCAGTACTATATATTTCGAGGTCTCTCTTGTGGTTTTCCAGGTATATTTTTTTAAGGATCTCTTCTCTCTCCTCTGGTGTCAGATCAAGCTTTATCATATCCTTACCTCTGCCTACGGGGATAAAGTTGAAAAATACTACTCTTTGGACACCTATCTCCTCGGCTAGGTCTAGGATGTCGTCTATCTCATCGAGGTTAAGCCTTGTGACCGTGGTCGCCATTGCTGTAGAGAAACCGAGTTCAACAGCGTTCCTCAAGCCGCGGATTGCTTTCTCCCAAACTCCCTTAACGCCTCTGAACTGGTCATGCTTGTCGGGATCTGCAGAGTCGATGCTGACTTCGACGTATCTTAATCCGAGCTTTTTGAGCTTCTCGGCGAAGCTTAGGTCAGCAAGGGCTAATCCATTGGTCGCTAAGGCGGTGTACATGCCTGCATCTGAAGCAGCCTTGAGTACTGTAAGGAAGTGCGGATGGATCGTTGGTTCGCCTCCCGAGAAGGCAACTGCAGCTACCCCAGCTTGATCGAGCTGTTCGATTGTGTTAAGTTTTTCTTCGAGTGGTAGCTCTGTTGGAAGTGGGAGGCTAGCTTTCTGGTAGCAATGCTTGCACTTGAGGTTGCAGATATTAGTGAAATTCCAGACTATTAGGAAAGGAGCAGGCAGTTTCTGTGGGACTGTTACACCATATAGTGCTAGTCCTTCTAAGACTAGGGCTAGCCCCCTCCGCACAGCGGGATCTTTTATTGCTTCAACTACTTCTTCCTCTTTTCCATGGAAGCAGAATACTACTACCTTGAATAGTAGGCTTAACATTTTTGAGTAGAACCTAGCTATGAGACAGGAGTTAGTATCAGGCTCAGCGATTAGTCTTAAAGCTTCGAGAGCTACTGTGGCTTTTCTTTCATCGTTTCCTATCTCCTCTGCTAGCTTTTTTATTAGGGGCCTTGTTATGGGTGTTTCCGTGACTAGTCTGAGCCCGGCGAGTAGGGCAGGAATCCCCCCTCTTTTCCTGTTGGTCATAGTAGGTCGTCAAACATCTCTGGGGTTGTGTATATTTAAATTTTTCTGAAATTTCAGAAATTTAAAATTTATCTCCTTCTCATATAATAGAGTAATGCACTTTAGAGAGATAGATCTCTTTGGCGAATTTACGTGTGGGTGTTCACAAGTGTTCGTGAAGAGTTGTTGTTCGAAATATGTAGCTAAAAATTAAGATCTCCCTACATACTTTTCAACTTCATGGCCATAATGACTAGAAGTAGCGGGATGTAGAGCGTGGAGATATAGGACTGCCGGGAGTATACCATATAATCATTTGCACGACTTCGGCTTTTGCGAGGCTTTATGCATGTGGTTTATTGCAGGTCTGTTACTGAGTATTGACGGTAATAGTGTATTCAACTTAAACCAGGAGCGTTAAAATTTAACTAATTTAGTTCTCGATTTATACAACGCTAAGTTTCTAGGATGGCAGACGTGTATCTCAAAGGGATCTTTTATACCTCTCTTTCATAATTCGTTAATAACCACGGCTGGATCGAGAATAGTTACTACGAGAACGTCTATATTGCTCGAATATAGGTGTTTTCCCTCAGCCACAGATCAAAACAAGTAAACCTCGGCATTCTCATCTAACTCCTCTACGGTAGACTTTATAATCCTCAGGTACTTGTCCAGGTTCTTAAATATCTCTTGCCTCCTAAGAGTTTCTTTAACTAACAATCCGTGAGACAACCTCAATCACCTCGTCAACAACTCCTTTTAGTCTTAGTACCTCTTCTCTACGAAACTCTCTTGGAATATACTTCGACGTAATATACGCATCCTCTATAAAGGCAAGCTCCAGAGAATATCTATCTACGAGCTTTCTCAAAACATTAGATTTTTCTCTTTCAACTACCTCAGATAAGATCTCTGAGAGTCTACGAATACTATGGGTTCTAGGATAGTCAATTCCTCTCTTCAGAATCTTTGCTTTAAGAAATAGCTGGAGCGACTGCTCTAGGCTAAAAGCCGCTAAACCATAGAAGC
>QMRW01000101.1 GCA_003650785.1 Thermoprotei archaeon
GGGTAATTCCAAAAAGTATCTCGGATACCATGAATGTAGTGAAGTCTTTAGCAATTAACCATAAAGCTAAAGTGCTAATCCCCATGAGCTCTGAAAATATCATGGCTGTTTTTGAGCCATACTTATCAACTATCTTCCCAGCAGGAATTTGTGCAATGGTCCAAGAGAGAGTGAAAATACTAGAGAGTAATCCTAGTTCAATCTCTCTGAATTTAAACCACTCAACTAGGAAGCCATAGAAGAGCGATGTTCCTATACACCATGCGAAAGAGTCTAGTGCCACTATAAGGTATAGTCTCTTAAGAGCCTTACTCTTGGGTATGAGATTGGTAAGGAGCTCTCTATAGCTTGAAATAGTACTTCTCTCTAAACTCTCTCTTAGAAATAATAATATTAGGACTAGGCAAATAGTTTCCATAAAGATTCCTATGAAAAAGACTAGACGATATCCGTAATTCTCGACAAGCCACCCACCTACAGGCGATAGAACTATACTTGGGGCTATACCTGCAAACCATACTAGGCTTAAGGCAAAGCCCCTTCTACATCTATCCGTAGATTCCATAGTCATAGCATTCCATGCAGGAGTACCTATCCAAGCTAAGGCTAGAATGAGCGAGCCAATAATGAGAAGTTGTACATTCTTGAGATAAGCGGCAAGTAAGTGAAAGATGAGTGCTAGGAGTGTAACTATACTACAGACTATTATTAGCCTCCTCCTTCCATATTTATCAGCTAGTACACCCCCTAGGAGTTGGGAAAGGGTTGAAAGGAGACCTATCCTACCTCTGAGGGCCTCTAGAAGACCCATGGTACTGATAGAGATTCCTAGACTCAGCATGAATGGCTGATAGACAGGATTTATCATACTCCAGTAGCTCCCAGCGACTAGGCTAATAATGAATAGATAGAAGAGATTACCATGCAACCTTCCTAACCTACTCATAATGTCGGCCTGAGTGAGGCTCTGTATTTTGTTCAATATACTCCATATATGTCTATTGTTGTAATTTAGTACTATGTGGAACTACAGTTCTTAAGATTGATCAATAGGCTATATCGAAAGTTCATACTCTCTCTTTATAGTATTATTAGTTGAAGGTTTACTTCATTTATTAAAATCACTCTATATTTTCTAGGATACTCTGAAATAAAAACATCTGATTAATAGAGTACTAGGTATTAAATGAATCTCTAATGATGATTTAAGAGTGCCCATTCTTAGTGTTAATGAGATTTTGCTACTTCGAATTTCCATAGGGTCTTTTATACTTAATAATGTCCTTTAGAAAATATATCCTTTCCATAGAGCTTAAAACTGTTATATATGGATATTAGTGAGATAATTTTGATCGATAAACATAAATTTTACTTTTTTACATATTCAAGTCCATCAGGTGATGGTATGGTAGTATTCGAGAGATATATTCCGTGGATGGTCTATGCTGAAAATAGGAATATACATGAGTTCTATTTCACTATTCCCAATAAACCTGGGCAATTAATGGAAGTACTTAAAGTATTTGCCAAGCATAACATCAACATTCTGAGCATTAGCGCTTACGCACTACCTAATTGGAAGTATGCACCAGTCTTCTTATTTGCTGATTTCTCAGATGCAGGTATCAGCACTGAAAGTATCAAGAGAGAACTTGAGTCGGCGACTGATAATATAGTCTGCACAAGGAGACCCCTAGTTAGAGGTTTTATGAGTGACGAATTTGCATTTCCTCTCTACGTGTTCCCTGGCGTCCGTTCGATAATAATGCTTGAACTAGACTTCCAGGGTATGATCAGAGGGATGTATAGTAAGTTAGGTGATAGTGCTGCAGTCTTTCTATATCATCTAGCCTATCCTGGTGGTAAATCCTTTGCAAACTACCTATCTAAGAGACTTAAACTAAAGGGTAAGGAGCTCTTAAAAGAAATTCTGAAAATATATCAGGCTGGTGGTTGGGCACGAGTAGAGCTAGTTGAGTACGATCCTCATACTATGAAAATAGTCTTAAGGCTCTACGATTCTATAGAGTGTAAATTATTTAAAAGTTCTAAGCCTATGAGTCAGCTTATTAGGGGACATTTAAGTGGACTTCTCTCAAGTTTATTTAAAACTAATGTTAGAGTTGTAGAGAAGAAATGTATTGCTAAAGGAGATCCATATTGTGAATTTTATGTAGAGATAGTTTAACTTAGAGGTGTGAAAAGATTAACAGTATCTATCCGAAGTTACCGAGTTTCATATTTTTCCATTTCAGCTGTATGTATTTAATATTCTTACAAATTCTGTCTTAAATTACTGTGCTCAGAAAATCTCCCATTATCTTTAGCTTCTCTGAGTCTCTTAATTCTTTTTTCAAGCCATCCTATTTTTGCCCCTGGTCTATGATCAAACTCTGGGACATATGGTTTAATATCGAGAAGAGGAGTCCCATCGACTATGTCTATATCTTCTACATGTAACTTGTTTCCCTCAACTTTTACCAGCTTAACTATAGAGATTCCTATGGGATTGGGCCTAGCTGGTGCACGTGTAGCAAAAACTCCTCTAATTTCACCATCCATGTATGGGATAACTCTTAGCTGAGATTTATTGATTAGATGAAAGTGGTATATGAGGATTATATGTGAGAATCCTTCAAGATCTTTTAATCCTTCTACATACTCTGGGAATACCTCAACCACTCCTCTAATACCTTTCCCAGCTGGAGGCTGTATTGGGACTCCTACAGGACTCTTGAATGGCGTCCTTATTATACCAATAGGTTTGTAAATTACCTTTTTCATGTTCTCAGGATATATCCCTTTAATTCCTAATTATCCTAACTATTCACTCCAGGTAAAACTAGTTTCAGTAGGAACTTTCCTAACATTAGAAGATCCCAGGAGCAATTTCCAAGCATTTATTCAGTGGATCCATTGTGAAGTTGATGATCTAAGTCAATACTTGACGTACTAATCTTAAGTAATAGAGTGAAGTCAAATAAAGTATGATAAGATGCTTTTCTGAATTGAATTCAACACTATGGAAGAGAGACTAAGCTGTATAAGAGTGATCCCCTCATTCATGTCTACATGCTATATGATCTCATTTATGAACTAGTCTATTTTGAACTGACTGGTAGTGAAATAATAGGCTACCTGCCTATATAAAGAGGAGAGTGAATTCTAGGCGTACACTTATGGAGAAAGGCTGATAGTTTATTGGAGTACATACCATACGATAGAAAGTTTAAAACAGTGGTCTATGAAAGAAGATTACTAGATCCAGTAGTCAATTTTCTGAAAGCCAAGGGTGAAACTAAGGTAGAGGAGTATCTGAATATGACCGTTGATGAAAATAGCTTCAAACCCTTTATGCTAGAGAGAGCTATTAGATTAAATGCAGAGAATAGGCATCATGTAGATGAATTTGTACATCTTAAACAGATGAGTGATCGAGATATAGATGTGGTTACTGCTATAAAGCTCTTGACAAAGTACAGATACTATGGTGTATTCGAGAACGAACAACTCGTATCTAGGGCCTGTGCCCTTCTACGAATGCCTGAGGTTTGGACAATAGGAGACGTTTATATATACCCCAGCTATAGGAGTAGAGGTTGTGCGAAAGCTGCTACTTCTGCTATAATCAGAGATGCCGTGATATCTGGTGCTAGAGCACTTCTGAGTATTGTCGAAAACAACGTGCCAGCTATTCATGTCTATAGGGCTCTAGGCTATAAGAGGAGCTTGAAGATACCCTGGGTATCCTTTAATCCATAATATTGTATTTACTGGTTTTCTTAAGGGTAATATCTATATTTATTTTACAATTCTAGAGATTATGAGAAACATTTTTATTTTACTTGATTTCTACCTCGAACTCACAGTAGGGATCTCCCATAGCTATACACTTAGTTTCTTTCACCTCGACTTCTTCATCCCAGAGTTTCGAGATGCATCCTGCTAATATCCCCCTAAAGAGCTGGCTATTGGGTTTATCGCTCTTCACTTCCAAACACTCTGATAGCTCTCTGGCTACTATTCTACAGTATGCTCTCTCAATGTATTCTTCGAGTTTGAATTTTCCATGTCCTAGACTTTCATTATACAATAGTGTGTACATTAGAGACCTCTTACTATCCTTAAAGTATGATAATATTCTCTCAGCCAAAGCTTTACCAGCTCTAAATCCCATATGGTACATTATAGCTAGTCCTCCGTTCCCTAGTTCTCTCAACATTCCAAATAAGTAATGTATGTCCTCAAGTGTAAAGACTACGAGTCTAGCTTCTCCATGGTTTAGTGGTAGGTCAAGTAGCTCTATTCGCTTGACGTATGACGTTGCTCTTAATAGGGAACTCACTTCTTCAGATACTATATCTGCATCTGTTAAATCGAGAAACAGTGTTGTCTGAACTAATGGTCTATCAGGATGGGCTTGTAGGATACAGCTTAGTATGTTTATACCATGTTCAGATAGAGACTTAAGAATATTTATTATATTATTTATTCCGCTCTCTAACTCTACACTAGTTACTACTATCTTCCTATCTGGAAAGTATATTTCTCTTATCCCCCAAGATCTGAGATCTACCATATAATCACCAATAGAATATTTAACCTCTCCTTTTTGTCTTTAACGGTATACTTAGAAATTATAGCATACCTCTAAGACATATATTTAAGAATTTCCCATTATTTAAATGAGTAGATGAAAATAATTCACCTATATCAATCACATATGAGA
>QMRW01000102.1 GCA_003650785.1 Thermoprotei archaeon
GTAGAGAGGCACTAAAATATAAGGATCTCATAGAATTATTTGAAGAAAATAATATACCCTATGTGATAATTCCCCTTACCTCAGCCGATCTCATGAATAATGGAGTTGAATACTCAGCGATTATACTAGCTACCTCGTTAAGTACTGCTTTTAAAGGGGGATCTGTGGAAACAAAAGAAGATTTTAATGGAGACATATTATTAATCTCTGTAGCATTAAATTTAGCTTTAGTAGTGCTCCTTTCATACATACTCTTTTCTAGAGAAAAGAGGTGAAAGACTTTGGATACACTATCGTTTGAGCACGTATTCGTATACTATGATTCGTCTCCTGCATTATTGGATGTTAACTTTAGATTGACTCACCCATTCTTAGTAGTGCTTATAGGACCTAATGGTGCTGGAAAGACTACTTTACTAAAGGTTATACTAGGTCTAGTTAAGCTTAAAAGAGGTAAGGTCTCAGTTTTTGGCCTAAATCCATTCATCAATTCATATGAAGTTAGAAGAATTGTAGGATATGTCCCACAGTTAATCCATGTGGACGAAAATGTTCCACTAAGAGTAAAAGAAATAATAGCCATGGGACTACTCTCTAGAAGACGACCTCCCAGAATACTCTTTAAAAGGGATAAAGAGAAGATTGGCGAGTACCTTGAACTTCTAGAAATAAAAGATCTAGTGGATAAAACCTTTAGAGAATTAAGTGGAGGAGAGAAACAAAAGGTCCTAATAGCTAGAGCACTAGTTAGAAGACCTAGATTGCTATTATTAGATGAACCATTCTCAATGCTCGATTTTGAATCTAAAAGTGAAATTGCCGATCTTATGATAAAGCTTATGAAAGATTTTAAAATGAGTATAATTATAGCTTCACATGAGCTTAGTCCATGTATACAATACGATCCTACAGTAATATTACTTAATAAGAGGATCTATGCTATTGGAAAAGCTGAGAAAGTTCTAACAGAGACGAACCTTAGAAAGACCTATCCTGGTATAACTAGATTAAAAGAGTTAGTGATAGCGAGTGAGGATCATGTCTAGTATGTTACTTCAGAGATCTCTTCTAGCGATGATATTGACAGCTATTCTTACGGGATTTTCCAGCTATCTAATGGCAATCTCACGTATAATCATGCTAGGCTTAGCACTATTACACACGGTTTTAGCTGGAGGCTTAATAGGAATATTCATAACATATAATTATAATATACCATTATCGATAACCACTATAAGTATAATCATTACAGCCATCATTTCACTGATAGCATCAGAGATAGTAGAACATGGTCTTTCTATAGACTCTACAATAGGTATAATAGCGGCTATTTCTACTTCTTTAACTGTAACCTTTGCTTATCTAGACTCCCTTATCTCTCCCATAGCAGTTAGTACGGCATGGAGTTACGTAATGGGATTATCCACATTATTCAGTCTTAGAGATATAGTAATGTTATTAGTAATCAATCTTATAGTAATTCCAGTGGTCTTAGTATTTAAAATGGAGCTTATCTATATAGCCTTTGATGAAGATGGGGCTAGGGCCTTAGGTCTTAGAGTTAGACTCTATAGAGCACTCCTCTTTGTACTATGCGGTATCATATCATCTACATTAGCTATAAGCCTAGGAGTTTTTGTAGCGCACATAGTTCTGGCCACTCCAGGAGTGATTATTATGAAACTTATAAGTAAAAGAGTGAGTATGTTTCACTCTGTACTGCTAAGTTTAGTAATAGCACTAGTAGGTTATATTATAGCCTATATCATCCACTTACCACCAAGTAGTGGTATTGGCGTAGTAGCTACAGGCTTTTTACTAGTAGCTCAATTAAAGACTCAAAGGAGTTGAGAGTAATGCTTATAAAATTCATGAAAAGTAAAACAAATGTGGAGATAAATAAGCTCAGTGATAGGAGTATAGACTATTTACTAAAGATATTTGAATTGGGAGGTTATGAGAATAATGTTAAAATTGGAGTACTTGCTAATGAGCTAAATCTAGCAAAACCTACAGTATCACTGACTACTAAAAAGTTAGTCAAAAAGGGTCTCTTAGAATATACAGAGTATGGGAGGATCAGATTAACACAAAAGGGTATGGAAATAGTCTATGAATTACTCTGGAGGCATGGTGTTCTTGAATTAGCTTTTCATAGATTAGGATTAAGCACTGAAGAATCATGCTTTATGGCTAGAAAAGTCCAGAGTAGAGTCCCTAGAGAGCTAGTTGAAAAACTATGGATTCTCTTGGGCCTACCTAATAAATGTTGTCATGATATAGAATTTCCCTCGCCGAATCAAGTGAATAAGGATAAAAAATACTTAGTATGTACCTCTTAACAGTTCATTACCTTTCTATTATTGGTAACCTTTCATGGGGTCTTGGAGCGGGTACTATATCGACTAACATCTCCTCCTCAGGTCTACCCACACCTATAACCGGCTGTTCTTCAAATACTTTCTCTGCTGTCTGTAGTTTAGTTGAGTACTCAGAGACTACTGTGATAAGAGGATCTCCTTTCTTCACAGAATCTCCTAATTTTACGTGCAGTAGTACTCCTGCACCCTTATCCTTTGGAGCACCAGCAAGTCTTGCTATATTAGCAATAAGCTTGTTATTCATCCAAAGTATTACTCCATCATTTTCTGCATAAATTGTAAACTTCTTATCTCCAATAGGGATATCATCTGGAGAAATTTTGGGATCCCCTCCTTGGGTCTCTATTATTTCCCTAAGCTTAGTGAGAGCTTTACCCTTTGATATAGCATGCTTAGCTACTTCTTTACCCTTTTCAACACCTACCAAGCTTAAGAGCAGGCCTGCTATACTGGTGACCTTATCGATTAGATCTCCAGGACCTTTACCCATAAGAGTCAATAGAGCTTCTCTAGCCTCTAAAGCTGGGCCAGCAGTATAGCCTATAGGTTGTTCACCAAAAGTTAGTGCACATGCTACAGTTATTCCCATTCTTTTTCCTACTTCAATCATTTCTCTGGCCAGGTAATGTGCTTCACCTATCGTCTTCACCTTTGCTCCTCTACCTACGGGGATGTCAATCACTAAGTGTGTAGATCCTACAGCCTTCTTCTTAGCCATTATCGATGGTACTAGGAATGGGTCTATTGATAATGGATATTCTACTCTAATGATTTTATCATCAGCAGGAGCTAGATAAAGAGCCCCTCCCCACACAATGCATCCATTAGTCTTCTGGACAACTTCTTTCATCTCCTCTAGTGATAGGTTTACTGGCATTAAAACCTCAGCTCTATCAGCTGTTCCCGCTGGGCTTGTTATAGCCCTTGAGCTAGTCTTGGGTATAGTATATCCAAGGGACGCGATAGTGGGAACTAGTATTAGTGTCGTTTTATCTCCTGGAACTCCACCAATACTATGTTTATCAAGTATTGGAGTTCTATTCAGCTCCAGTTTATTTCCTGTCTCTACCATAGCTAGCGAGAAATAGTAGGCCTCCTCTATACCCATCCCTGTTTGATAGATTGTGGCTACTAGAGCAGCTATCTCAATTTCGCTTAATCTATCATAAACTATGTCCTCCACGATCTTTTTGATCTCTCTATAACTTAGCCTTGCTCCTTTTAATCTATCCCTAATGTATTCTATGGACTCTGGTGGAGGTGTCGGTACCACTTCTATCTCTTCACCATTTTCTACCTTCAGAGCATCTACCACTTCATCGTTTACAAGTATTACATCAGATGGTATGTGCCATCCCACGTTAACCAGTGCTATCACCTCTCTTCCTCTACACCTTAGAACTATGCGTTCATGTGGTCTAACACCTAGACCTAGTGCTGTTGAGTCGTCGAGAACAGCAATAGGCCTACCGGAAGCAAAGTGTAATTTCTTTACTTTCAATTTCATACTTTCACCCATCTTCCCTTGTAGAGGAGTGCTCCTCAATCTTCTACCTTCTATATTCCTTTTAATTGTTGAGATTTATAAGATCGCTGCAAGAAAACTCTTTCCCTAGTGTTGGATAAGTTATATTAGACTTGGGTATTTGAGTTAACTGATTTAAAACTCTGTCTCATTGAACAGAAAAACCTCGATCTAGAAGTAATTTAATGCTATAGAGGACACTAGAAATTTTAAAGTTCAAATTAGTGAAGGAAGCATCTAAGAAAAGCGAGTTCAAAATTTACCTCGATTTGGCGCCGGGGGTGGGATTTGAACCCACGCGGGGATTTCCCCAGTGGGTTAGCAACCCACCGCCCTGACCGGACTAGGCGACCCCGGCGCATGTTGTATAGGATTAGTCGAACTTCCATTACTGGACTAGGCCTCTCGATCTGACCCTCGTATTCTTACTCGATGTTTGTTTTAAATCTTACTCTTCTGTACTACGGTGAGTATACTTCAAGGCGAGGATTATGGAGGTAGAACTCTAAGTGGACAGGATGACTTGGAACGTATCCCAAGGAGGACCAGGAAGATCATGATCTTTTCAAATCGATAATTATGAATTCTATGAGGACAGGTGTATGAGTAAGGCTTTCCAGACCTTTCTACAAGCTAGGATGTGAGGGCTCTATCAAGATCACGGTAATATTAGTGGGGACAAAGTAGTTGCACTCAGTCTAGAGTGGAAGTAAGAATGCCGTCAGTCCTTAGGGCAAAACCAGAAGCATGAATTATAGAAGATCACTCACTTAGAGTTCCACTAATGCGTAGGATGAGTTCTGAAA
>QMRW01000103.1 GCA_003650785.1 Thermoprotei archaeon
AGCCTATTGATATCGTAGCAGTACTTCTCGTCTTCCATATGTATTAATATAGGAATATCGTATTCTTCTGCTATTGCATATATCTCCATAAGTCTTTCATCATCTATTCGCATCTGAACCTTTAATTCACCTATACCCATACATCCACCTCTTATGAAGCTCTTCATTCTCTCGAGGGCACGCTTAGAACGTGGATCTACTACGCAGAAGGGTATTATCCTATCGGGATAGAGCTTCGTCAACTTAAGTACTTTTTCACTGGTAGCTAATCTAGAGTCTTTACTTATGCCTGGAGTAGCTAGAAGTACAGCTATATCTACATTACATGAGTCCATATAATCTATGAGATCTTTTATAGATGAGTAGACCCATCCCTTAAGGTACTTAGACCATGAAAGTACGGCACCTACGTGAGTATGCATATCTATCATTATCTCCCACAGTGATATTCGATCCAGCAAGAAGTAAATCTTTTCGCTTAGAACTTTATAGTGTGACCTTACTTCTATTAAGTAGCTACTTAAGTCATATTATATTATTGGTCAGACCACTACTGGTATTCTCCTTTTCTCAAAAGTAGTCTAAACTCCTGTATATTCATGGAGGCTATTGAATCATTCCTTAATAGACCTTGTAGTAGATTTAACGAGCTTCTTCACTCTTTAAGTACATCTTCTCTCGTCGTTAGGTTTTCATAGAAGTTTTTATGCATAGAATCGGCGAGTTTAAATACTATTTTGACCCAATCACCAATCTCTCTTGCAATCTCATTCTTGTACACCCATAAATCCCTATGGGATTCTAATCTAGCACCCTTCTTAGCTAGTGCATGAGCTTTTACTGCAAGTGCACATGCACCCCATACTTTCTCTGAAGTCTGTCTAAGATTCTCCTTCTTAATCTACTCCTCTGCCTGTTCAATAAGCTGTTGAGCACCTTTAAGGTACTTCTCTACAGCCATATTGGGATCACTATCTCTAACAATAATATCGAACAGATATTCATCTATGAATGTACCGGCATCACTAGCCTTCCTTTTAAGCCCTTCAATAATAATAATCCTAGGTAACGAGAGATCTACAGACATAAATTACTCATTATATAGAAGGACACTAACACTAATAAATACATTCAAAGAGATCCTTCATATTCCTCGACACAATCTGGAGAGTGAGATTTAAAGAGAGATTAGCGAAATTTGACAGAAATAGAGACATCAAATATCCTAAGGTAAATGATGAGCGAAGAGTATATGTTGCTCCAATATACAATCACTCATGGTATACTCATGAGCTTCGATAGGTACCACGGAGGATGCCTACTAGTAGAAGTGAGTGATGTGAGAGAGCTTGTGAGCAGGGTAGGGCTAACGTATCTAATGGATGAGTGTATTGAGAACTTGAGAGAGGCGTTTAAAAACTGGAAGAGATTTAGAATTGTGAAGAGGACTAGCTTCTACTACCCCTTTGGAGTAGTCGAAATCATGCCCGTATGTAGTAAGGAGTACTGTGCTATCAAGATAGTGAATGGACATCCAAGTAATCCTGAAAGAGGTCTTCTATCAGTGGTAGCTACGGGTATGCTCATAGATGTACCTACAGGATATCCCCTAATGATATCTGAGGCTACTTTACTTACTGCTATTAGAACTGCAGCTACTACTGCACTAGCCACAGACTATCTATCCAGAAAGGACTCGATTAATCTAGGTATAATAGGTACTGGCGCGCAGTCCGAGTTTCTATGTCTTGCTATAAGTAGAGTCAGGAGTATAGACAGAATACTTGCTTATGATATAGATAGAAGGGCCTTAGAGAAGTTCAGGAAAAACCTCAAAAGAATGGACTTTAATGTAGAGAGGTGTAGCAGTTCTAAGGAGGTCGCACAGGGTAGTGATATACTAACGACTGCTACTACCTGTAGAGGAAGGGCTGTACTAGCAGATTGGATCCCTGAAGGAGTACATATAAATGCTATAGGTGGAGATGCTCCTGGAAAAACTGAACTCGATCCCGCTATCCTGAAAAGAGCGAAGATAGTGGTCGAGTATAAAGAGCAGGCTCTAGTAGAGGGGGAGGTTCAGAACGTGGGAGAAGAGTGCATATACGCTGAGCTATGGGAGGTGGTAGCTGGTTTGAAGAAGGGGAGAGAGAATAGAGAGGAAGTTACAGTATTCGACTCTGTGGGATTTGCTCTAGAAGACTTGGTCATCCTTAAGATGGTTTACAAACTGGTGAAGAAATTGAACCTAGGGAGAGAAGTGAACCTGATACCCGGTTTAGCCGATCCTAAGAACTTAATAGAACTCCTACTCTAGGAACATAAAGTCCTACATACCCTCTCTCTGATAGCTTCCACAGTAGACTCTCTCAGGAGGCTCAACCATCTTCATTAAGATGAACTGAGCTATCCTAGCCCCCTTCTCCAAGACTATTCCCTGAGGATTCATAACTATAAGTAGTCCTACTCCTCTTCCCTCGTAGCCTGGATCCCACAGCGCGGATTGGATAGTAGCACCCATTCGAAGTAGGCTAGAGCGGGGTAGGAATATACCTACACAATCACTAGGGACCTTGATTATCTCACCAAACCTTACAAGATATGCTCCTGGCTTCAATACATACCTTCCATTTTCAAACTCTTTCAATCGGTATTGTGGTAGCTCTACTCCCTCTATTGAGATGATTCCTCTTCTGCTGAATTCATAAATCTCATTTACTGTTAGGTCCACTCCTGCTGGCTGTATCTGTTCAACTCTAGCCCCTTCTATATACCTAACAACGAGACGACCCGGATATACCGACATTAAGCCCCTACTATCATCTTTTCCCACTTACTATAAAAATGAATATGGTAGAGGTTTCTACTAGCCCTAGAAATTATAGAGGTGTATATCTGACTAGTACTGTTATTTACTTGATTTACCCTCTAATCTATTCCCTTTCATGGGCTACTCATTATAAACACCGGTATATATCTCATCGGTTAGTTTTTCTCCTCCTATAGGAACCTCATAGCTAACTTAAGGTATATCTCTGCTTCTCTAGTATCTAAATGAGCTCTTCGATAGACTATTAATACGCTTAGATCGGTATTCTCAATCTCCCTACTCTTTGTCTCAACTATAA
This sequence comes from Thermoprotei archaeon, assembly GCA_003650785.1. Lineage (GTDB taxonomy): Archaea > Thermoproteota > Thermoprotei > Thermofilales > B20-G17 > B20-G17. Next base: position 3,129 of record QMRW01000103.1, read on the forward strand.
CTTTCTAGGAACAGTTATTGTTATTATTATGTCTCTTCATATACACTACTACTCTCTCAGGAGTGCTTAAATCTGGTGTAGCAGATTTACTCGTTATAAGTGATCATGTTAATGGGAAGGGCTAAGATTTAGAATTTGGATTATTCCATTCCGATCTCCGATCTTTTGTAGGTCCTATGTCATCAGTAGAAAAGTTTATTTTCCCCCCTTAGATTAAACCTCACTGCGAGGAATAGAGCATGAGGAGGAATATTAAGATAGCGTTAGTAGGTATACCGGTAATTATCATGACAATAGTGATAGCAGTACTGCTAGGACTTATTCCCAAGAGTATTATGTTGAATCTCTATGGAGATATTATCACTAAGATAATCGAATACCAACTGGTATTGAAGATAGCTTCAATATGGATCTCTACAGTGGTAATCTACAAGTTATCAAAAGAACTACTGAATAGGACAATGCTACACCTCAGGAGAACTACTGGAGAGATTAGAATGTTAGCTAAGTTCTTAAAGTACATACTGATAGTTATGGCTGTTCTCTTCTCGATACATCAAGTGTATCCAATAGATACGCTTCTTATAGCCTTTGGAGCTTTTTCTGGACTCTTTCTAGGTTGGGCTCTCCAACAGCCCATAACTGGAGTGGCAGCATGGATCTTCATAAGCATTAAGAGGCCTTTTAAGATAGGGGATAGGATATACTTACCCACACTTAACATAGTCGGAGATGTGGTAGATCTGGATATCTTCTATACAGTACTCAATCAAGTGGGTGGTACTGTAGGAAGTGAAGAGGCTACTGGGAGAATAGTACTAATACCTAATGCCATGCTATTCTCTACTCCTGTTATAAACTATACTAGAGTAGAGGATTCTCCATACATACTCGATGAAGTAGTAGATAAAGTATCCTTCGACTCAGATTGGGATGAAGCCGAAAAGATAATGATAAGAGCAGCAGAAGAGGTAACAAAGGATATAATAAAAGCTACTGGAGTTAAACCATACACGAGAGCAGATCTCTACGACTATGGTGTGATGATGAGACTTAGGTACATGACCCTAGCTAAGGATAGGGTTAGAATATCCTATGAGATCGTGAAGAGAATAGTAAAGGAATTCCAACGAAACAATAGAGTAGACTTCGCAATACCATATGTGTACTCCTATCAGGTAGGAAAGAGAATGAAGCTATCACCTATACTGACGAGACTAAAGGAACCTGTAGGATTTTAGATGTAGTTCAATTTTAGTTGTCTCTACTCTAACTAGTAGGAAAAATAAGCTAGACGACCTGAGCATAGCATCCTTATTCTCTGCTATTCTCCAACTACTACTCTCAATATTATTGGTACTTCTCTTTTAGCCTCCTTTAAGTATATAAGATATCACTGTATACTGTATGGACTAGTTATGTAAAATCTAGTAAATACAATGTATCAATCTATAGATCTATGAAGTTATCAGGAAATCCTTGGGGAGTATTGTTTTATCTGGAGTAGCAGTATACAGGTATCTAATCTATAGAATGTCGAATTAACCTTAGCTCACTATAATGAGTAT
>QMRW01000104.1 GCA_003650785.1 Thermoprotei archaeon
AGAATCCTTCTCTACTTGACATATACTTTCTGGTGAGTTTGAATCCTAGTGCTTTCTTCTCTCTACCGGTCTTGATTGATATTGAGTGCTCTGGTAGTATTTCATCTAGCCAGTCTGCAAATCCCCAGTCTTTAGCTGATTTTATCAAACAAGATTCCCAAAACATTATGAATACTAGGACGAATGCGAATGATAAGAGGCCTAATAAGGAGAATTCAGCGATCAGTACTCCTCTAGCGTACATGTGGGATACTATGAGGAATGGTATCATGGCTAGTATGTAGTAGACTAGTCCAGTGTGTAGTCTACGATGGTAGGCTAGAGTGAGTGTTAGTACTATTGGGAGGCCTATTAATCCTATCAGTACAAGTAGTTCTGCATTAGCTAGTGGTATGCTTGCTAGTGGAAGCATCAGTATATGATAGGGAAATAATTTTTATTAAATCTAGCTAATAAATTAAATTCTAAGGTTAGATGGAAGTACTTTAAGCGTATAACTGTCTGGTCTAACGTGATATAAAATAGGAATTCGGTTTACTTTCAATAGTTTCAGTAGTCCATAAGATAGTGTTCATAGTATGATTTTAACCTTCATGAGGTTAGAAGTGGAGTACGTGGATTACTAGTCCTTTATGAGATGAGTGTTAAAATAATCTATTATATACATATGATACTAGTATACATACGTACATAATATTACGGGATACGGTGTGAGTCTGGAGTGTTCTATGGGTGTTCTCTTCTATAACTCTCTATAGTAGTGTTTATAGAGTGTTCTCTTGGCTAGTTTGAGAACGGGGATTGTTCTTCTAGTATTCTTGACTTCATCTATGCTGATCTCTGCTGTACTGATTTTTTCATGTACGCCTAGGTCTAGGTGTATGTGGCCCATTGGGGAGGCTATGAGGCTGTGCCCTATGAATTTCTCTCCGATTTGGTCTACTGCTATTAACCATGCTGTGTTCTCATGTGCTCTGCAGGAGGTTAGTGAGTACCATTGGTGGATTTTGTAGGGACCTTTGTACCAGGCTGAGGGTACTATGAAGAGGTTGGCTCCACGGTAGGCCATGAGTCTGAATATCTCGGGGAATCTGAGGTCGAAGCATATGGCTAGGCCTACTTTAAATCCTTTAAGATCACAGACTACAATTTCATCTCCACTAGTGAAGATGGAGGATTCCTTATAGCCGAGGGCATCTAATAGGTGGATTTTCCTATATACAGCTCTTAGAACTCCCTGTTCGACTAGTAGGGATGCATTGTAGACTCTATCTCCTTCTCTCAGGAAGATGGTGAATACTAGGGATACTCCTACTTCTTGACTTTTGTCGATAATTGAGGATGTGAACTCTTCTTCAAGTGTCTCTGAATTCGAGTATACGTAATCTCTAGTGAGTTGACCGTTGATAGTTCCCATTAAGTACTCAGGGAAGATTATCAAGTCGGCTTCTATTTCTTCTAGGATCTTCAGGATCTTTTTCAGGTTCTCTTTCTTATCGCTACTAATTGCTATCTGACATAGGGCTACTTTCATTTCGGTCATCGGTTCTTCTGTAGGAGGTTGTGTATAAGTCCATTTCTCCTATTTAACAGGGTAATCTGAAGGATTTTAAGATTATACTTAGGCTATTGATAGAGACGATCTTGGTGGTATTGGACAAACTCATGGGAGGGGTAGTTGGAGTTATGGGATCGAATATGTTCGATAGAGTTCCCATGTATGGGATATATACATCCGCTATTATGATGGCAGTAACTGGATAGGGCTTTGGAGAGACATTAATGTGTACTATGTGGAGAACTTCCTCTGTATGGTGGAGTATGCTAGAAGGATGGGAGTGTATGGTGGAAGTCTTGGGATATAGGCTTTAGAGAGTTCTTTCTGTTCTAAATTCACAGTAGGGGTCTCCTTTAGCTATACACTTTGTCTCTATGAATACTATACGTTTATCTGCTAGTTTAGATATGAATCCTGAGACTATTCCTCTGAAGTAGTGACTTGTAGTCTTCTTTTCCTTTCCTCTGAAGGGTGTACAGTCCATGAGATCCCATACTCTAAACATTATGTCAGGCTTAGCTAGATCAAATTTCACTATCTCATAATCACTTATCCAGTTGAATTCTTTCACTGCCTCGAAGGCTACTATCGCTAGGTCTCTACCCTTGAGGCCTGAGGCTTTAGCCCAGTAATCTGTAACTCTGTACCCAGCTCGGTTTATCTCCCATGTTTTCACCCGAAGGTATAGAAGCCCGATTTAAAGAGAGGGATTTAAATAGATCTAAATAGTATAGACCTGAGTGATACCAGTATTAGGTATCGAGCTCAGCTCTAGTCACATAGACCCTGAAAACAGTTGATACGTATTCCGTATTTTCCCTCTTCAGAGTCTTCCTCGTCAAGTAAATGTACACTTCGCTGCTGGGAGAGGCTATGAGTACTCCCTCACCAGGAGAGTAAGCGACATACTTAAGCCCCTGTAGGTCTCTAGTCGCCCTAAGCCTATAGGGACCCTCCTCCCACTCACAGTACACGTAAGGCCTCAGGATCTCGACCGCTAGAACGCGGGGATCGGGTAAGACCTCGACTGCCATACGGCTAAACCATGGTGGTACCTCTACATCAAGAGCGTGGAAGTCGATAAATCTCCTGCCTAGGGAATAGGAAAGGTGGCTCGATGCAAGTCTGCGGACTACGACACTGTAGGCCTTCTTGGATATTCTTCTTAGCGACTCGAGGTAGGCCCGCCCAAGCTCCAAAGTCTGCTCACAACTCAACGAGCAGGGTGCATGATAGACGGCCCAGAATTCTATGGGGCTACCCTTATCAAGCCCCGTCGCTATCAGCTCGGATAGATATTCATGCCATACCCTTACAGCCCCCTTCCTGACGTAGCTGTCGACGCAGCACTGAGGGTAACCCAATAACTCGCCTAGCCTCCTAATAGCCTGAGGATCTCGAAGCTTCGCTTCTCTTAGTCTCACGAGTTCTAGTAGAGTCTGGGTATCTCTAGCCACATAAGTTGTGAAGTCTCCGAATTGTGATGTAAGGGGTCTAGGGACAGTTTCCTTATGTACCTTAGTACAATGCAATTCCTCTGATGAGAGCTTTCGTCCCTTGCCTAGGGAGGCTACAAGAACCCTATCTCCCTGTAGCATTACGTACCCACTACGCGCCCTGTAGGATAAAACCAATCTTCTCTCCCTAGCTAGGACAACAAGAACAGGCCAGTAAGACTCTTCTACTGACTCTAAGATTGTAGAAGGTTTAGCTCCGCTGACTACAGCTGCTAGGCTACAAGCTTGCTGGGGATGTAGTGACAGGAGTAGCTCTACAGTTTTCTCAAGATCCACATTTCTTCAATAATAGCGATCTTAATATCAATTTCTTTCTTTAAAGACCTACAGTTTTTGAATCCATTCCTGAGTTCTTAACTACTTGGCTCGGTAATAAATTATTGATAAGTCGGAAAAGAGGGGAGAGTTAGAGCTGGGCTAGTCCCTTAGTTAGTTCTACTAGGGGCTATCTTCTCTCGTAGACTAGCTTGGCATACACCAGCACTGAGATTACGACTTTCTCAATCGCTATATTGATTGACTGCGTAGTTGTGATAACTATATATTCGCGCGCTCTCCAATTTCTACATGAGCAGCAGGAAAGTATTCGTCATATTTTATTCGCACATTGATGTGGGATGGGGCTATTACTGGGGACCGACGCTAGAACATATACATCGCCAGAATAGTGTCATAGCCTTCAGTGCACTCAATTTAATTAGGAATGATCCAGACTTCAAGTGGGTTCTAGATAATATCTACGTTCTCCGCAGATTCCTCAGAGACTTCCCAGAGCTACATGAGGCTATAAAGTCATCCTATAGGGAGGGGAGGTTAGGAATATCCCCTCCTGTTGTAGCCATATCACCTCTATACATGGATGGAGAATCCTTCATTAGGAATGTCCTCTTAGGCAAGGAGTTCTTCAGAAAGATCCTCGGTAGGGAGGTCAAGACTGATGTCTTTGCGGCATTTGATGTTACATGCCATCATCCACAGCTCCCTCAGATACTCAATAAGCTTGGATTCCGGTACTACATCCCCGGTAGACCTGGAGAGGAGGAGTATAAGGAGAAAGGTATTCCGGCAGAATTCATCTGGGAGGGATTGGATGGTAGTCGCATACTCTGTAATAGGTTCAGCTATGGAAGAGGATATGTCGAACTTAAGGAGATTCTGAGTAGGAGTACCTGGAAGGTGGGAGCTAGGACTGCAGTGGAGCAGGTGAGGAAGAGTATAAGGAGGGTGTATGAGGATGTGGAGCCACCTTATCTAGTGTGTATTGGTAGGGACTGGCATCTATTTCATCCTGCTCTCTATGATCTCATAAGGTTCTGGAATAGTTTAGGAGAGGAAGAAGTGAATATTGCCACTCTGGATGAGTACTTCAAGCACTTACCTAGGAAGAAGCTAAGAGTATTCAGAGGGGATATAGACCCTGTAAGCTGGGCAGCCATCTATGGTGTTGGAGGGGATATGGTTCGCTATAAGATAATTAGTGCTGTTAATGTACTCCTGAATAGTGAGAAGATCTGTAGCTTAATCTCTCTCTATGGGAGGAGGTATCCCTTGAGGAGGTTCAA
>QMRW01000105.1 GCA_003650785.1 Thermoprotei archaeon
ATAATCTTGTGAATAATATGATAGGGAATATTGTGGAGAGTGCTATTACAAGTGTTATAGTTAATATAGGAATTCCTAGTAGGGGACTTAGTAAGGATATTGTCATTAATATTAGTATAATTTTGTATACTTTACTCACTAGTTTCTCGTAATTAAGGTATTTTCTAGCTTCTTTCGTCCTAATACTACTCAAGACTAATCTTTCTAAATCTCGTCTTATGTCTTTCCATTTCCTTATTCTTCCTCCTAATCCTAACTCCTTATACATTATCATTAACCTGTCTATATCGGTAAAGTACCCTGATCTAAAACCATCCAGACTCTCTATTATAGTCACTAACTTCTTAATTCTTCTTTTAAGGTATATCAGTTCACGACTCACTTATTCCACCTAGGTATAGTAATATATTACAGCTATATTAATTCTGAAATAGTATGAGAACTACATCTACTAGAGAGCCAATTACCTTAGCAGAATTTTGGAGGAAGCTAGTACACGTACTTCTCTCCATGATCCTCTTCCTTCCTTTAGTAAATAGCGATTTACTGGCAGCTTACGGAGTGAGTGTAGTACAGTTCTACATAATACTCGTCTTAATCTCTCTCTACCTAAATGTCATTCAGATTAGAAGGCCCTCCCTAAGAAAAGAGTTGAAGGATATAATCAGAGCTACTCGCTACAAAGTAATAGAGCAGGTAATGAAAATACTTAAGCTAAAAGAGTTGAAGGCGGGCAGTATGATTGAGGAGTTTGAGTATAGGCTAGAGAAAATAGAGGACATACTAGACTCACTAATAGGCTCTATGGAGAGAGAATATGAAAAACGATGGGGATACATAGGTGCTACCTTTGCTACATCTACGGTACTTGCAATGTATACTCTCTTCGGAGAATACGTTAAGTATGGAATACTAGGTCTCTTAGTATTCGATCCTATGGCTGCTGTAGGCGGATTTCTTCTCGGAAGACATAGATGGCCTCTTGTTGAAGCAACCATAGAAGGAAGTATTCTAGCATCACTAATATACTTCACAATTTTATTAGTATTAATTAAAAGTAGCCCGATACTAGCACTAGTAACAACTACTGCAGTTATGTTCGCTGAAGCATATGGAGTAGAAGATAATATCTCTATCACTCTTGCTGGTACTATAGCAGCATGGCTTACTTCTAACAGTTACTTGTATTTTATTTCCTAATTGCTATTCTAAGAAGACTATTTAATGGCTTTCCTCCTTATATTTTACATAGGCTAGATATTTTGAAGTATTATAAAGTACAGTACTGAAGGTACCTCAGTAATATTAGTCGAGAATACTTACCACTTAGGGGAAAGAATTATAGTTGGGGGAATATAACCTCTATGGTATTATATCCCATTCTACTAAAATCGTTTATGATGTTTTTACTGAACTTACTGGTACTTTTTCTGAATACTACTATATAACCTTCAGCTTTTCCGTGTTGATCATCAAATGCCCATACAAGTTCTAATTTATGCTTTAGAAGTACCTTGTAGAAGGTACATGAGGGCGAATTCTCTATTCCTTTGCATTTTCTACACTTAAATAATTGTACTACAAAGGGCTCTGCTTGTTCCTTTATAGCAGGGCATGGTATAAAGGAGGGTATCCCTTCTCTAGGTATAAAGATAACATATTTATGTCTCTTCTTCAGGAGTTCATAAACAAATTCTTTGATATAATCCTCTAAGTACTCTCTCATTATAGTCTGATTTCTAATAGTCCTTAAGCTTATATCGGGTTTCTCAGAGAGTTCTGTTACATCGTCTGAATAGTGTACTTTAATAGAGAATTCTTTGATACTCTTATCCATTAAGTTCTCCGTATGTAGTTCGTCTTTCATCATACATTCCTTGCATACATTCCAACTAGGTGGCATGAGGACTTCTTTTCCACACCGCGAACACGCTTTTTTATAACCATTTATGTAGTAGTGTGAGATTGTTATTCTGTCCTCTATCTTGATGTAGACGTAATTACCTATACACTTACCCTCTTTAGTAAATCTATCGAGTCTTGCTGTATTGATGTAGAGGACTTTATTTAGGGGAAGTGTAAGTCCACCACACTTGTGTGCATGACCGAATACATGTATTATAGGGCTATACTTCTCTACAAGCTTATTTATAATCATTAGACCTGTGTGTGATCCACGCTTATATGGAGTATACTTGAATCCTCTATCAAGTATACCATATGGTGGATAGTGAGTTACGAGTACTACTTTTCTATTTTCAATAGGATACGGTTTATAGGTCTCACTATGACCTACTATGATTATATCCTCTAACTTAAAGGGCCCATTATTGTCTAAATTGATTATGTTCTTACTACTGTATTCTTTACTTCCTATATCCCAATTTCCCTTTATGTATAGGGTTTTGACTTCTAGTGAGCTTAGTTCTTCAAGTACTGATCTTAATCTCTCCTCATCCTGAGGAGATCCTAAATCTCCTGCTAGTATTATTATATCTATCTCAAGTTCTCTCTCTTTTATATCTCTTATAAGGGACTTTACAGCCTCTATACTACCATGGATATCTGATGCTACGAGTAACCTAACCACTCCTAGTACACCTATTTTAATTCTAGGACAGTCTCATTATAATTTAACGCTATATATTAAGTTTCAAAATTTGGTTTTATCTGAATTGTCCTTTCTCTTTTTGTAGCTAGTAGATATGCACCACAGAATGGACAGTATATCGAGTTCCGCGATACTGTTTCATTGCATATATTACATCTTCTTGTGATAGTACTGATACCTTCGATGAGTGCGCTAAGTCTTTCCCAGTATAGGCTAAGTCTTTTATTCACACTATGGAGAAGGAGTATACTGTAGATTAGTGGGAATAGTGCTAGTAGTGTTGGAGGTACTATTAATAATTGTGGACTATGTTTAAACATCTCTACTAGCAAATAGGTATAGACTAATCTCTTGAAGTCCTTAGTGAAGGATATTGTCAAGAGAGATACTATAAGAGATGTAAAAGCTACTACTCTACGTATTATCGATTGCCTTCTCTCGAACAACTTTCTAAAAAATTCATCTTCTTCCCTTATATGTGATATATTCTCGATTCTGGGTGTTATTACCAGTATATTGTAGAGATCCCATATAGATAGCGATAAGCTGAATATCAGGGAGTACATCATTAATGATAGTGTGATACAATTTACTATAGATCTTAGTATGGGGTTAAGTTCAGCCTTCAGGATAAATACTAGTACCGATGGTAGTACTGCCAGAAAGATCATGATAATAATTAGGAATACCATGTTATCCACGATGTCTAAAGCTAGCCTTCTCCTTAACCTTATTAGAGTCCCTAGTAGCCTCGTGGAATCTTCCATTATACATGATGGTTGTCTGTTCACTAATAAACCTTTTTACCTCTAAGGATTAGTTCTATTGCTATGTTCCCAAAAGTGTCTGTAATAATCCCTATCAGAAATTGCGAGAAAACTCTTAGAAAATTACTTGATAGTATAATGAATCAAACAATTAAACCGACTGAAGTCATTATTATCGATGATGACTCAACAGATAATACTCCCAAAATCGCTTTAGAGTACCCTATTCTCCTGGTAAGAAAACGAAAAAGAGGAGGTCCAAATACCTGTAGAAACATCGGAGTTGAATGCTCAAGAGGGGATATTGTAGTATTCACAGATGGTGACTGTATACCCCCTAACAATTGGATAGAATCTATAATATCTAAAATTAAAATTAAAAAAGATGTGAGTATAGTTGCAGGTAGTGCTTTGACAGCCAACCCCGAGACTGCAATCAGTAGATACTTAGATAGAAGTCTAATATCCCCACTACAAAAGTACCATACCGATGTTGTATTAAAGTGGGACTTCAAGCCTTTCATGATAGTAACGACTAATAATGTAGCGTTAAAGAGAGAGGTATTTGAAAACCTCAATGGTTTCGACGAAGAATACCTCTGGTATGGCTGTGATGATATGGACCTTATTTATAGAGCTCTACTTCGGGGTTATAAAGTCCTATGTACAAAAGAAGTAGTAATATACCACTACAACAGGACTAAATTACTCAGTATAATCAAACGCTATTTTCAGTATGGAAAAGGTTTTGCTATATTTTCGGTAAAAAATAGAAAGAGTGTGTTCAGTAGGATGATTAAACTATTGATGATGAGTATTATAGGCTGGTATGTCCTAATTATAGCCTCTCTTTTAACACTCCCCTTGGTTGCACTAGTCCAGTTGCTAGCTACATATGTATCGATACTTTTAGCATACGTGAAATTCAATAAGTTTAACAAAGAAGTACTATTTTATCCCATACTTGACATGGTACTAGCAACTTTCTCTACACTTGGATTTCTTGTAGAGAGGATACGTAGGACTCTTAGATGACTTCTCCTTATTTTATAGTCTAAAGGTAAGCTAAAGAGAACCACTTCATATTCTATAGTAACAG
>QMRW01000106.1 GCA_003650785.1 Thermoprotei archaeon
GCCGAATTCAAGTTTTATAGAGGACTCCTGAGTGCCGTTTCTGATCACTTGAGTATACATACCCCAGGAACTCTTAGCTACAAAGGCTCCTCTGAAGTTCGTAGGAGTAACTTTAGGATTAAAGTGTATGGATCCTGGTGCACTAAAATTAAAGCCCTCAAGTGCCATTAACACTGTCCAAACATCCATAGCCCTATAGTAATGACCACCACACTCTATGTGATTCCAAAACATTCCATACTTAGAGTACCTCTCGTATACAGCCCTTAGAACCCTTATCCCCTCTTCTACAAGTCCCTCTTGTATCATGAGTGAAGCTACTGCATATTCAGTTCCAGTCCATGGAGTATCTGGCTGACTCCCTATCCTCCATTCTATACCAGTCCCATTTGGATAGACAATGTTTCCTCGATAGGAGGGTCTTTCACCACTTGGATATACTGCATTTATTAATCCCTCATCCTTTACGAGATTATACTTGAATATCGATCTTAAGGCTCGCTCGATCTTATCCTTACTGATCAAATGACCTAGTTGACAGAGATTTGCATACCACTGTCCATTCAATTGATCCGCCATACAAGCCCTATCTCTGAGCCCACTAAGGGGATCGAACCAGAGATCGAAATACTCTCCATTCCACAGTAGTTCTTCTAGTCTTCTAGCTTTTCTCTCCACCTCCTCTATCTTCTTAACATATTCTTCATCCCCTACTATTCTCCCTAGTTCTTTAACCGCTCTTAGAGCAGCTAGCCATATGAAGCCTACATAAGCTGAGTATCCCAAGAAACCCCATCCATCGTAAGTTTGAAATGATATTCCCTCACTTGTATACCCTCTAAATACTAGGTACTCAAGCATCTTCTCATGTATACGTTCAGGATCTCTCTTTACCCCTAATTGATAGAGTATAGTATCGTAGTGTTCAAACCCAGATGGAATGTAATGATATGGAATACCCCTACCCTCCTCGTCCATAGTTCTAAGAACAGTATCTATAGCTAATTTTACATTCCCCCATAATTTCTTCAGAAATTCTATATCCTCACTCCACAGGTAGTGTCTGTAGACTAGTAGTGCGAACTTGGGCATTAGATCCACCATGTGGTATGCATCTACTCTTGAAATGGTCTTTGGAAAGAAGTGAGGTATTCTTCCTGTAGGATCTTTACCAGTCTTCTCTATGATTTTAAGTAGCACTTTACTTCTCCTCTCAGGATTACTTAGTATAGATGGATCTCTCTTTACTATCTTTTTAAACTCCCTTACATTCTCTGGGAATGCTAGAACATATCTTTCGAATTGAGGCATCCCTGGTCTCAGTTGAAACTTAGCACTTAGCTCTATCTGAGCTCTATCTAGTTCTGGGAACATTAATCCTAATGGAATGGTACCATAGTAGAGTACATCAAGAGTATTAAACCCACAACATCCAGGGCCACCTTCCCACATGACGAATATTCCATCTTTAGTATAGAAGGAATTGGTGATAAGAGTGGTTAGTTGTGCTGTAACAGAGTCGATTATCCATTTATCTATGGTGGTATCATACATCGTATCATGGAATTTTTTCGTATAAGAGCTAAGATAGTCCAGGTTGTGAATTACATATTCACATACCTCTTTAGATGAGCTAAACCAATTTTCATAAGCATGTCCTAGATAGTTTCCATCTGCATCTCTATGATTTGGGAAAAACCATGTTAAGATAAAAGTGATGTGAATTTCCTCACCGGGGTTAAGGGTTGCCTTTCTACACAGTATACCGTAGATTACTTCACTCGTCCTCCCTCCCTCGATATTCTCAAGCTCACCATCTGCCCTTAAATCGACCCACATACTTCTTAGATCATCTATACACTTTCTCATCAAGCCATAGTATGTAATAGAGTCGGGATCTCCCATTACTACTAGACTCATACTTCCTCTATAGGTAATGTGGTACTCCGGTACGTTCTCTGCATGCATATCTATCATAGTAGCTTCTCTGGACTTTATTACCTGGTTCACTTTAGTTACTCCTTCGATACCATGTCCAATAGGATTCTTTATAGCTCCTAGTAATGAAACTTCTATCTTAGTATTGTCTGGGTTTCTTATTCTGAAGGAAAATATAGCTACTGGGAGAGAAGAGTTCTTGATATCTCCTGGAATAAAAGGGGAGTATGCTATTAAGCCCACTTCTACTGGTAGACTAGAATCCTTAAAGGTTAGGGAGACTAGTGGATACTCACCTATGTACTCTATCTCTTCAATGTTCTTTACCCAAGGCATAGTGTAGAGATTTCCTCCGAGATCGTTCACGCCAAGTCTTAGTATTCTTACTAAGGGATTTTCCCTTTCGGTCTTGACTCTTATTGCAAAGAAAAAGTCATCCTGATCCATTAACTCCTCTCTTCCCTTCCCTCTTCCCCAGGGATCGTTATTAAATATCTGCCACTCGTAGAATCTACCATCAGGCCTTATCTCAAAGTAGCCTGTCCCTATCCCGCCTAGGGGAATTCCAGAACGAGGAATCATTTTAGCTACATACTTCAAATTTACCACCAAGTCTAGCTTTTACTACTTACCTAAAATGCTTTTCATTAGTTATGAAGATGTCTATAACCATAATGTAATTGACCGTTATGGAGACTGTAATGGATTCTACTGACCCACTAGTTATGTCAAATTGAAGTACCATAGAAAACTACATTCCAAACTTTCGAAGGAGGTAGAGTAGACGCTAACTGAAGATTGTTCTCGAATACTCTGCATAACCGCTTAAGTAGAATATGTCTTTAAGGAGTGGTGCTAGGTTCCAATATTTGCTATGCAAGTTAATGAGTATGTGTATTTAAGGGGGCTAATTATAAGTAAAATGAGACTATGAAAAGACCTCTACTCGCTGTAGATGTAGTTATTCTTAAATCCCAAGGAATAGTACTCATCAAAAGGAGAAATGAACCTTTCAAAGGATACTGGGCACTTCCCGGAGGTTTTGTAGAGTATGGAGAGAGAGTAGAAGATGCCGCTAAGAGAGAGGCATACGAGGAAACAGGACTTGAGATTGAGCTAAAAGGGCTAGTTGGAGTCTATTCAAATCCCAATAGAGATCCTAGAGGACATATAATATCAATAGCGTTTTTAGCAGTACCTAAAGGAGGTCTTCTTTCACCATCTACTGATGCTAGTGAAGTTAGAGTCTTCAATAAACTTCCTAAATTAATAGCTTTTGATCATAGAGAGATCATCAAGGATGCACTTGAACTAGCACGTAAAAAGGGAATAAAGTATAAGGTTGATCCATTATTATGATTACTTTTCAGTAAATCTCCAGTTGCTCGAGGATGTCGATGTACTACCAAGTCTGGTGGATTACTCAAATTCCTGAGTTTCACATGAATTGAGATATTTGTATCGAATTATCCTTATTCCCATACTACAGGCGCCATGTATACGTTACAACAGCCTTCTCTATTAGAGGAGAATATCACCCACTTATCGTCTGGTGTGAATATAGGATGTGGGTGTGAGTGTTGAGCTCTCGACCATGAAGTATTATGTCTACAGAGAGGCCTCTGCTCTACCTTGCCATCCTCTAGATACCTTATCAATCCTATATATGAATCCCCTTTCTTGAAGTCAGCAGTTGGATAACATCGATCTCCCACTGCCATATCACCTTTACTATTGGTTTTTATGTGTATTGGTGGAAGATAGGGGTACCTATATCTCCTCATGTCCTCGCCAACAGGATTTATGAAGACATCATAGTACACCCAGTCATTCGATGAGGGTGAACTCCTCCTACTATATTGAGCCACTACATAACCATTATTTGTGAAAAACTCATGTCCAGCTCTCTCAAGAAATCTCTTCTGTCTGAGTAAAGGCCACACTTCATGAGTACTTACCCTAACAATCCACATTCTCTGTACTAAGTGCCAAGGTCCCTCATGACAGAATAGGATTATGTCAGGATCCACAGGAGATATATTGACATGAGCTATCCATGCACTCTCACCCCACACAGGTACTACTTCCTCTTTTTTCAAGTCCACTCGTAATATTAGACTTCTAGGTCTTCTGTACATGTACTCTAGACTCCTATGATACACTCTACCCTTAAGACTGCTTACTTCAAACTCTTCAAAAAATGCAAAAGCCAGATATCTACCATTGGGTGTTATCGATAGTACAGTAGGTAGATACCCTTTTGGAATTATGTAAATTACTGAGGTCTCTAGAGTCTCCAGGTCTACGGATTTTAATAGCCTTCCACTCCAATAGTACGCTATCATATTTCTTCCATCGAGACAAGGTGCATGTGGATGCACTTGATAGTCGTCAGTCAGTTGTGTAATAATCCTATCCGGTATATCCAATTTATAAAGTTGCCATTCTCCTGTCCTATCAGAAGTGAGGAGTATGGTCTCTCCATTTGAGGAAAATAGAGGTTGAGTAAA
>QMRW01000107.1 GCA_003650785.1 Thermoprotei archaeon
CCACGGTATTAATCTCCTCTTGGGCTTTCTCCTTCTACGAGCATACTCCTCGAATATAGTCTCAAATTCACGCTTACGTCTTAATCTCAGTATCACTACTATTGATATTACTCCTACTACTAGGCATGTACTCACTAGAAGTAAGAACTCTAATAATGATAGAGGATTTCCGAAGAGTACAACTACAACATCTAGAGAAACCTTCCATTCAACAGTGGTCTCATCTGCTAAGAATGGTTTAGTGAAACTGTATTCTCTTCCTTGGTAGTTTACTATGAGAATATATTTCTCAGCCCTAGCGTATCTGGGTATACACTTGAATACAGCAATACCTGAGATATCTGTGTACTCCTCCCCGATCTCCTTAAGCGTACCATCTGCTAGCTCTATCATGAGCTTTACGCGTGCACCCTGTATAGTATTACCTAAGCGATTTACTACTTTGAGTATAAGGTCCTGAACCATCCCTATCAGTGATATCACACCGTCACTATTCACCTCTAGATCCTGGTCATGTATGATTACTCCTCTATATTTCACGGTAATATGATAAGCCCCCTTAGGTAGTAATAGGTATTTTGTCTTACCTTCATGATCAGTCTCGAGTACTAGGACTCTTTCATTAGGTAGTACTATGTTTACTGTCGAGTTAGATATAGGTTGTTCTGAGGGATCTACAATTTTGAATGAAACTCTATAGAAGTCGTATTCTACTGGAAGAGTGTAGCTCTTTTCTATCTCTATCGTCTTCTTGACTAAGGTTATATTGCCTAATTCTTCACTATGCCATACTATCTTTAAGTGATATGTTCCCTTTAGTAGCGTCTTAAAGGGTTGAGTATCACCTATAAGCTTCCAGTTTTCATCGTAAAGCTTTATACTAAACTCTTCAATCTCAGGACACCTATCCCCTCTCAGATCTACTCTGAGGGTGTAGAGTGGAAGTCTTATATTTACTACCGTACTATTCACTTCTATAGTACCTTTAAAGAGTCTTGTACCCCATATCTTACTATTCCATACTATCTCATAGGAGTAGGAACGCTTAAGTAAGTAGCCGAACCTAACCACACCTCTCGGAGCGGGTCTACTTACATATTGTCCTGCTATCGCTCTCAATTCAACATTGTCTAGGAGTTGTCCTTCAGAATCCGTTATATGAATTTCTACATTCTTAATTAGGGGGATTACAATATGCTCCTCTACATAACTCCTATCCCCTAGAGCCTCCTCTGAGAGCTCTATACTCTTTCTATATACCTCTAGCTCGCTCGATTTTCCATTCCAGTGGACTCTAAAGTCTACAATAATAGTGTAATAGTCGAATAATAAGAGATCAAAGGTAACGTAACCATATTCAGTAGGCTGTACAGGGCCTTCTATGACTCTATCATATCTCAATAGCGTAACCTTTACTTTATCGCGATCGACGGGTATTCCTCCTTCATCCGTTATGAGTACCCTTATACCTCCTACTCTACACTTTAGATTTACAGTTTGTATACACCTACTTCCATCAACACTGAAACTGCGGTCTTCAAGAACTGTTCTTCCTCGCCATTTTATCTCCTCTATAATATAGTCTCCATAGGGGAGTAGTACTTCTACTTCACCTTTACTATTAGTCGAATAAGTGCCCATATCCTTTCCTTCTCTAGATAGTCTAAGTATAGCATCACCTAATCCTTTATCACCACCATAGTCCCTTATCCTAAATTTAACGAGTGTAGTTTCCGTTAGTATAGTTATTGTCGTATTGTTGACAAGAGTTATTTGAGTTCTAGCTACTGGGACATCCATCCACATCACTTCGACAGTGTAGTTCCCCTCTGCGAGTGTGACATTTAATAGGGAATGGGTATCATTGTAGGCGTCTATATTCCCATACGTATGAGGAGTACCATTACTGTTGATTATATTCACCTTCAAGTTAGCTCCTGAGGGAGCATGCTTACCACAGTGGTCTGAGATAAATATCTGTAGATTCGCACTGGCTTGAGCATCTACTCCCATAGGGGAATTAGTAATGAGAAGAGTTAATATTGGTAATAGTGCTATTAGTACAACTCTTAACTTCATATGTACACCACTACTATTACGAGGCTCTTAAAAATATATGGTTGGTGTATATTAAAAAATGGTGGTAATATGCGTAGAGAGCATAAAGAGAATATACTACTACCTTACGATAGTAAGTTGTATATTAATGGTCAAGTTCTAATACCCGCCAGACTGATCAGGAGTTTAGGTATAGAGAGGACCACTTACGCTTTCTTGAAAATAATATATAAGGGAAATGAGATATCCTTAGACAGGGTCAAACTCCTCAGAACTAGACATACAGCATCAAGACAGTTTACAATTCCAAAGGATATAAGGTTACAATTCGACATGAAACCTGGAGACACTATAACACTTTTAGAGATAAGACCGCTAGAGTAGGAAAACATAAGTAGGGTAACGACTAGAAAAAGCTGATGAAGAAGGTACAGAGCACGGATTTGATGAAGAGACCGCTACACACGGATCCTCTGAATAGATCTAGAGATTAGTCTCTTTTTCAAACCTTTTGATAGCTTCGGCTATTCTCCTTTTAGCTTCGTTTACTCCTCTCCACTCTCTAACCTTTACCCACTTTCCGGGCTCTAGTTCCTTGTAGTGCTCGAAGAAGTGTTTAATCTTCTCTCTCAGAGCACTTGGAATATCATTAATATCTTTTACATATCCAAATCTAGGATCTATCTTAGTACGAGGTACAGCCATCACTTTACTATCGGGCCCCTCTTCATCCTCCATTACGAGTAGACCTATAGGTCTAGCTACTACAACAGATCCTGGAGCTAAGGGTTCATAGCCTAGTACGAGAACGTCCACGGGGTCTCCATCCTCTTCTAGAGTACCCGGTATGAATCCATAGTTAAACGGATATATCATAGCAGTATATAGAATCCTATCTACAAATACTAGACCGGTATCTTTATCCACTTCATATTTTACAGAGCTTCCCATAGGGATCTCTATGACCACATTTACCTCATCTGGAGCCTTTTCACCAGGTCCTAGCTTCTTGAGGAACATACTACCACCACCTCCTAAATACCCTGTATAGATTTAAATTTGAGTCTACTAGCTACTAAGTGTGGATCTATATCAGGTACTAGTAGAGTACTTTGGGAGAGAATTTGAAGAAAGACTGAGAAGGGTATTAGAAGACCTAGCTAAAGAGAATGCTTTTAGAATACTCGTAGGAACAGTGATATCTCAGATGACCAATAGAAAGAATACTAGGATCGCACTCAAGAGAATAGAGAACAAATTAGGCATTACACCTCACATCATAGCTAGGGCGCCTACAGAGGTCTTAGAGGGGTGCCTAAGACCTGCAGGTCTCTACAGGGTAAAGGCTAGAAAACTAAAACTACTAGCTAAAAGACTAATAGAGGATCTAGAAGGGGATCTATCAAGACTAGAGAAGATGAGACCTGAAGAAGTGAGATCCTATCTGATGAAGTTACCCGGAGTGGGCTTCAAAACAGCAGATATACTACTATTATTCCATTTCAAACACCCCATAATGCCCGTGGATACGCATATCTCTAGAATAGCCAAGAGGTTAGGGCTTGTGAGTAAGAGTGCGGGTTATGAGGATATTAGAAGAGCTATTGAGGCAACACTTAAAGGAGACCATCATAGAGTAGGTGTACTTCACCTCATGCTAATCGAATTCGGTAGAAGAGTCTGTAGAGCGAGAAGACCTAAATGTGATATCTGCCCTCTAAAGGATGTATGTAATTACTACAAGTTAAGATATAGCTCTTAGCACTTTCATGATCCTATGGAGGTCTATTCCTCCTCTTTTACATGCATATAAAAGAGCACCTACCTCTGGAGGCCATTCAGGGGTTATGAGCTTTACATTGGGTTCTATTCTTCTAAGCTTCTCTTCGAATACTTCTATTACTATCCTCCCAGCTCTGAACACTCCTCCAATCAATCCTACTTCAACTTCCTCTCCATGCATCTCTAGTCTATCTATGACAGTATATGCGAGCTCAGCTAGCATTTCCATACATTCCTCGACAATACCAATAGCCACTTCATCTCCCTCTGCAGCAGCTCGAGTTACTAAGGGTGCTAGTGATGCTATTTCTCTTACACTCATACCCTCGATGTACACTTTCCTAATTATATCCTCTGGACTCTCCAGTTCCAGTTTCTTCAGGATGTACTTAGTAAGAATAGTCTTCTTACCTCTACCATCATATTCTCTCAGAACAGCTATTAGACCCTTCCTACCAAGATCATATGCACTTCCCTCATCTCCTAGAAGGTAACCCCAGCCCCCACATCTCACATACTCTCCTCTATAATTCACTCCTGCTGCTACTGAGCCGGTACCAGCTATGACTAC
>QMRW01000108.1 GCA_003650785.1 Thermoprotei archaeon
GCTCCCTTCATACGCTGAACTAGTCCTAGATTGGATAGCTTTTGTAGTCTACGGAATACATACTCTAGATCTTTTCTAATACCCCTAGCTATGAACTCCACGGGAACGTATTCACTCTTACTCATTCCAATCTCTATTATCTTGAGTACTTTGAAATCCTCTTTATCGAGCTTTCTCAGAGCCTCTACTACGAACTTCACTAGATCACCATAGTAAGCTTTAAAACTACCCAGTCATAGAGGTAGTGGATGAAGATACAGCTCGCGACTGAGTATTGATGAAGTCTTCGATTACTGACACTAAATAAAACCAAGAATACCCCTCCTTACAACCTCTTTCCTCAAATCTACCAATGAAATACTCTTGACAGCAGGTAGAGATGCATTTACTACAAGTGCTCCACTACTCAGACGAGTTCTCAATACTCTAGACCTATGAGCATGTCCATGAATCGCTAGATCAACACCATACCTTACTATTAGCGATTCCATTCGAGTACTTCCCATTTCCCTCCAGATACTCCTCCTCTCTCCTTCGAGTGTTCTAAAGGTTACAGAGTAGTGGGATAGTAATATGAGTACCTGAACTCTTTTTCTGAAATTTCTAAGTACATCTTCTATTCTTCTCAATCTACTATGGTATCTCGATACGATGTCAGGAATATTCTTTCTCTGCCAAAATGTAGGTCTGTCCAATATACCACGTGTACCCACAATCCCCACTTTATAGTCGTCTAAGGTTAGTTCTATACCCTCATCTCTCAGCCATACTATTCTATCAAATCTACTGACTATTTCATTCTCATACTGTTCGTACTCTTCATTACCTAGAATCCCTATAATATCGCCTTCATAGTATCCCTCGAGTGCATCCAGAACTCTCTTATACTCATCGATCTTTCCCCTATTCACCATATCTCCAATGAATAGAAGTACTTCTACACTATCCCATGGTGTGGATCTTATAGCTTGTCTGAACAGGTCTATATATTTAGGTGAGTGTACATCGGCTACTGCTGCTATCATAGGTACATACCATCCTATACTCTAGACAGTTAATTTATACACATCCTCATACATATCAATAGCGTCTCTCTACTATCCATGTCAAAAGATTCTAGACATTCATATATAATAAGGTCTTAAATTTCACAGCAATCGGTAGTAGCGAAGGGACATACCACACTAGATCATAGGGATAAGCGAATAAAATACCATAACTACTTACTCTCTTCCTTAGCTTCCTCCTTCTTCTCTTCCTCTTCTAGCTTCTTCAGTTCTTCTTCTAACTCTTTCTCTATCTCCTCTATGGGCTTAGGTGGAGGTGTAGTCGCTAGGGTATAGCCTATCCATGCTAGTATCGCTAGTACAGCGCCTACAGCGAGCATTCCTGTCAGCTTTAGGGCTAACATATACCATTCAGATAGGAATAGTGCCCATCCATAAATTATCAGCACTACTATACTTCCAATTAACATTAGTACGCCTATCGCCTGATCCTTGCTCATGTTAGTTCTACAAGCTTATTTAAATATATATTTTTGGGTCAAATATACTAAAGCTAAACTTGTAAAACACCTTCACTCCGCTCTCTTCCCTTATGGGAAGGAGTATAATTCCTCATAGTAGTTCATCAGTTTTTACTACTCAGAAAGTATTTATATTAACTAGTTTGGTTATACACCACGAGAACATGCCCCATAAGATAGTGAAGTTCATAGAGGGAATTCCTCTTAGAATAACGACTACACCTACAGGGAAAGTTCTTCAAGTGAAAATGAAGACTTCTAGAGGCGATCTGACAGTATCTAGCGAGACTGCTACTAGTGGGACATGTATACTCAAGGATAAGCGTACTAGAAGTACTAGCGAGGTAAAGATCGAAAGTCTCAGAAGAAGACTTACAAGAAGTGAATACAGAGCACTTCAGTATGCTGTAGATCTAGTACTGAAGAGCACATAGTATCCAATTTTACTTTCACCTAACCCTTACTATGAGGCTTATATTAACGCATAAGTAACTAACAAGGTGTAAATTTGAGAAAATTTAGAGGTAGGGTGCTCAGTCATACCTCTATTCAGAATGCTATAGTTAGAGTAGAGGAAGGTAGGGTAAAGGTAGAGGATCTAGTGAAGATAAGAGGAGACTACTATGACTTCATAGGTGTTATTAGAAAGGTATTTGTAGGAAACCCTATACTGAATAGGTACTCACCATTTCTAGTTACAGATCCTAGAGCAGCTAGAGGAATGGAGTATACTAATGCAGTAGTAGAACTACTAGGCATACTAGGAGGTGGAAAATTTGAGCCATTTGTACCAGAACCTCCTACCACTAGTAGCGAAGTCGTACCACTCGATAGAAGTGATCTTGACCTCATAGTATCAAGCGAGAACACCATATATTTAGGCTATCATAAGTATTCAGGTTGGGATATACCTTTGAACCCTGATTTTCTGTACTATCATCTCTGGATAGGAGGAATTACTGGCTGTGGAAAATCCCATACTGTGAGAATTCTAGTAGATGAACTTGCTAGAATAGGTAGAAGAGTACTAGTATTCGACCACTCTGGAAGAGACTACGTACCGTATTTCGAGGATAAGTACTTAGTCATAAGCGATACAGATATAGTACTGGATCCTGAGTCAGTGGCTCAGGCAATCGCTAGTAGAGCTAGGTTTGATAAGTGGTTAAGAGAGTATTCAGATTCAGCCACAATACTCTATGTACTCACAGGAGGAGAGACCAAGATGTTCGAGAGGGTACTGAATTCCCTATCGAGGGAGAACTCATCCGAAACGCCATCTGTGCGTAATGCAAATCTCAAAAGTGTAGTATGGAGTAGAGAGAAGTACTTAAAGATATTACTCAAGACAGCTAAGCGAATGGGAGCTAAAGGAGCTACTCCACTTAAACTAACTTTCAAGATCCTACAGAATGTACCACAGGATACCTTTAGAAGGCTAAATAATAGGGCCTACACCTATAGCGATATAATAGATCTACTACTTAGTAGAGAGAACTGTATTATAATAGACTTATCGAATGAGATCATGGAGATAAGACGGAATATAGTAGCAGGAATATTAGATGAGCTATGGAGAAGAATAGAGACTAAGGGAGAGCCTGTGGATACAATAGTAATCATCGACGAAGCTCAGAACTACGCTAGTGAGGGCTGTTATCCAGCTAATTATACTATAGCTAGAACAGCAAGAGAGGGTAGGAAATGGGGATTAGGACTAGTACTAGCAAGCCAGAGATGGATCTCCGACGTATCTACAGATATTCGATCCAACATAAACAGTGTAATGTTCAGCAGGCTACAGGTAGCTACTGATCTACAGGAAATAGGAAATATAGTCGATGTAGGAGGTATAGAACTAGGAATACTCGGAGCAGGAGACTTCTTCCTAGCAGGTCTCCTAAGTCCCTTCAAGAGACCAGTACTACTACACACCTACAAAGACCCAGAGGAGAGATTAAAATGGAGGCCTACGAGAAACTAGAGGAGATAGACCTCTTAGACACAGACCTCATATACAAGCTAGAGAAGGAGGTAGAGAAGTTAGTAGAAGAGCTACAGAGTGAGAGCTACCAAGTACTTGTACATCTTAGAAACATACTCACCACTATCCGTGGTAACATTAGAAAGTACTCTGAACCTATGGACAATTATTCTATAGCAGCTGTCGATTCATCATACGATCCCCTCCCTCTAGACCTATTCATGGGAACACTATGTGCTATAGTCTACGGATACGTACACTATCCCTCTGGTGAGTATAAGCTCTCCACCACCATACTACCAGTAAGACAATTAACAGAGAAGGAAGAACCAAGCAGACTAGTAGGACTTCATGCAGATCTCCTGGAGCTTAAGACTATGTACAGATGTCTGGAACAACCAGATATTCACTTCGATATATTAGTAAGAGATGGAGATTTTCCACCTACAGAGATATTATTCAAGCCCTACCATGAGACAAGAGAAGCCTTTAGGAGGAGACTAATAGAAGCTACTAGAAAAATCTTCGATAGAGCTTCGAAGTTAGATGTAGGAGTAGTGGGTGTTGTAAAGAGGATAAGAACATCTCTAATAGCCTTTAAAACTAACATGGAAGAAAAACTCACTATAAGACTAAACGACCTCCTAGTAGCATCATCAGTGCTAGGGGAAGGAGAATACTTTGTACTAGGTAGATATGGAGACCTTATAGAAGATGAACCCCTATTCCCAGCATATTTAAAGAAGAGGACTGATTCGAGAACTATAATGAGGACTTGGAATGAGCTAGTAGAATTGATACCTCAGATAGAAGATGTTGTAATAGCATACTATAAACCGCGAAGTAAAATAGCTAACCCTATTAAATTACTATGCTGGA
>QMRW01000109.1 GCA_003650785.1 Thermoprotei archaeon
CTCCTAAACCTACCAATAGTCTTCTCAACGAACTTGAAATATTCATCCTCTCTAATATCGACTACTTCTCTTTTCTTACCTAGACATTTGATCAGCTCTTTCCCTAATAGGATTACTCTACCTGAGGTACCAATTATGGAGAAGTACTCTTCTGGTTTATGACAGGGAGTATAGGCTACTTCTACTATACTGTGTGTTTTAGCTGTTTTTAGGACTACTAAAGCATACTCCTCTATACTGAGTTCATATATTTCATTGAGTATGAGAGAGTACTCTACTTCAGCACTTTCTCCAGTCAAATAGTGTACTAGATCTATGTAGTGTACACCGAGATTTATCAAGCTACCTCCACCAGCATATCTTTTTTCAAGCATCCATGGACACTTCCATTCAACATATCGGCTAGGTGGACCTGTAATGTACTTAAAGTACATGTATTTTATATCACCCATTTTACTCAAAAAATCCAGTATCTCTCCTACCTTTACGGAAACTCTTTTGACAAAGGATACACTTGTGAAGAGGTCCTTCTCATGAGCTTTTTCTGCTAATCTCTCCACTACCTTGTAATCTATTCCACAGGGTTTCTCAGTATTAAAGGGCACTCCATAATCTATTAGAGTTCCTATTATACTGGGCATGTCTACATGTCTCCCAAAGGAGAATACAAAATCTAGAGACTCCCTCTCGAGCATTTTCCTGTAGTCAGTGTAGTAGCGACACTTTAACTCTTTCGCTATCTTCTTAGCAATAATCTCATTTCTATCAGAGATAGCCACAATATTCTCTCCAAGATCTAATAAGGCATTAATATACATACCAGAGTGCCAGTGACTTACTTCAATTAGACCTATTTTCATCAAACCAAACCTGAAGTCAAGTGTAGTAAGGCTATATATTTCTTACTTAATTTTAGGCAAGAGACGCTATGTATTATCGAGATTAATTGTTTAAGCCTGTTAAATCATTGAGGGCTTATGCTGGGACTCAAAAATCTCAATTTTTACTATGAAACGGATGTCTTTTTTCTACTGAAGAATCTGATATATGTGGTGTATATAGCATGGTCATTGATAAATACCGAGAATATCTGAGATTCTCATACTTCATAGCTCTTCAGTATTTAATTATAATCCACACCAACAATCAAGTTACTGGATATATTGTGAATACTATTGGCACTAAAGGGTACAGTTTAGTTTGAAATAGTAAAATAATGGATTTCTACTTTTGTATAATTAACCACTTTCCATTCTCCATGACTAGTTTTCCGTCAAAGTATACTTCTCCTCTCTTTCTAAGATCTTTAATCATGTCCCAGTGTATTGCCGACTCATTTCTACTCCTAGTTTTCTTATATCCTCTCCCAAGGGCTAGGTGTATTGTTCCACCAATCTTTTCATCGAACAATATATTCTTAACAGGTCTCGTTATGTTGTAGTTTAACCCTATACCAAACTCTCCCACTCTCCTAGCCCCTTCATCTGTTTTAAGTATTTTCTCTAAAAACTCTTGATTTCTCTCAGCTCTTGCCTCTACAACTACTCCATTTTCAAACTTCAAGTATATACCCTCAACTACGTTTCCGAGTAGTACTGCTGGTATGTCATATTTTATATAACCGTTTACGCTATCCTCAACTACGCTTGTATAGACTTCTCCATCTGGCATGTTTCTCTTCCCACCTGCTATAACTGCACTTCTACCCTTGATGCTGAATTCGAGCTCTGTATCATCGCTAACTATTCTCACTTTATCTGTCCTATCTAATACTTCCTTCATCTTCTTCAGTTCCTCGGACATTTTCCTCCAGTCTATTAGACATGAATTAAATACGAATTCTTCAAATTCCTCTAAGGACATACCTGCCTCTTGCGCTAATGCATTTGTTGGGTAGTAAAATACTACCCATCTGGTTTTTTCCACTCTCCACTCTCTTATCGGCTTGAGAGTCTTCAGTCTCTCACCTATCCTAGATGGATCTATGTTCATTAACTCTCTTACATTTGTTGGAGCTCTTAGTGCAAAGTAGACATCTGTATGCTGTATTTCATAGTATTCATGCTCAGGAAACCACTTCAACTGTTCATCGGTAGCATGCTTATAGAATATGTAGTCCGCTCTTGGAAGATCTACTCTTATCCATGGGTATGCTCCTTTAATTATACAGAGTCTGTAGATCTCAAGTGCTAGGTCTTTAGCCTCAGGATGAGTGTGAATCAGTACTCTATCCCCTCTCTTAACTTCAGTTGAATAGTCAACGAGTATCTCTGCTATCTTCCTAATCCTCTCATCGACCATGGAATCACCAAACTTAAATTAGATTGAGCTTAATTAAGTGTTAATACCAAGTAATCTATGCTGTCGACACAGTTTCAGATGGAAACCTATACAGGACGTTCACTACAACTTGGGATAATGGTCCACCCTCATCATATGTGCGTACGGCAAAAACATATCAAGGTAGGACTAGAACTTTCCCATTAAGCTTAGCCTACACCTATGTATGGTATTCTAATATTTCGATTGAGGTTAACTATCCATGGAGAGTAATCACATCGATCTCTGTTCCAATAGGGGTTATTAAAATGAGTCAACTCTACGCATACTTAAAGGTAGAAGTACAAATTATAGGAGGCGACTACATCGTAAGAAGCTACGATATCAAGGGAGGATGGCTAAAGTCCTATCATATATGGGAATCTCCTCAGGTAATAGTAAGATCTTGTGATTTTCGAGTTAAATTTTGTTTTAATAGTACTGCACCTAGCTATCTTCATGAATTATCCGAAAAATCCTATTGTAACAAAGAGGTCTAGTATTGGTATTAGGATCTCTTGAGAGTATACTCTAACGATAATCATGGTGTAATTGAGTTGACTAAGAGTCAGGATACTATTTTATCTTTAGTCTAATATTCTCGGGGATGGGGTTTTCGTATAACAGTCCATACTTCTTGGCTAGCCTCTCTACATGTCTGTCGTTAGAGACTACTATTGGGATTCTATTATCTAGAGCTGTAGCTACGAGTATAGCATCACCTAGTGGAACATTTTCATCAAGACAAAGTTTAAATCCCATACTGGATGGAGGAATTAACTTTAATCCCTCTGCTACTAGCCATATCTTACGAGCTACAAGTTTCCTCGGTCTGATCTTATAATGCCAGAAGAGGGTATTATAAGTCTCTAGAAGAGTTGTGATAGTTACATAAATCTCCAATTCGCCCTTAATTCCCCTCTCAATTAGAGGTCTCGTGTGTGGAGTTGCTATATGGTTCTCTATAAGCCCATAGGAGAGTATATCTGCATCTACTATTCTCATTCTTTATATCCTCCATATCTATGCTTACCGGCTTCAGCACCTAGGTATCTTAACTTCTCCTCGACGAATAACTTTACTTCATTAAACTCTCTTAAAATGTCCCCCCTAGATACCTTTCTCAAAATGATTTCACTACCTCTCCTCTCCACTACTAGCTCATCCCTTGGTTTTAACCCCTCTCTAAATTTGGATGGAATGACTATTCTCCATCGCTCATCTATTTTCACACGCTCTCCCACTCCCACTCCCCAACCCATAGATCTATTCGGGTTCTCTTAATAAATCTTTAGTAATGCATCCATACTCTTTTAGGATGATATCTAATCAAATGTCTCGGATAAATTTCTCAACACCTTGAGTGAGAGTTCAATTAGCTTATCCCCTTCTCCTTTCTCTAATATGTTTACTGGGTACTCTACCTCATATCCTCCCTTTGGATACTCTGAAGAGGGAGCTATATAACCGAAGTAGTCGTTCGTGTAGGAGGCTACTATTGTATTTGGAAATGGGGAATTTTCCTTTATCTTAAGTCCTATTTCAACCAAAACCTCACTAGGAAGAAAGACTATTGCTACTTCTCGTGTTAATGCCAATCCGTGTACGTAGATGGTTATTTCTCCCTTTTTACAATACTTTAAGGTTTTATGTAAAATGACCCTAGCATAGTAGAGATCGAGTAAAGCCTTATAGTACTCTTCTCTTGAAGAAGTCTTTGTCTTCTTGACCTCCTCCTGAGCTTTTACAACCATATCCCTAGCCTCGTTGAGTGAGTATGGACACCTAACTTTGAGAGTAGTCTCTATACAGGAGTGTAGGAGATCAGCATCTGATACTATACCTCTCTTGGAAAGAGCTATTTTCACTACTTCACATGCTAGTATCTTCCCCATCCACTCTACATCATCGAAAGTTCCAACACTTCTATCGTATATCCTATCAAGTACAGTTCGAGGAGTCAACGGATTTATATCACCACATGTACCATTCAAGAAAATTGAAAAAGCTCCTGTAAGAGTTTCAACAGTC
>QMRW01000110.1 GCA_003650785.1 Thermoprotei archaeon
AAGTATATCTAATTTGATGATAGATCTATCTCTCTATAGGATTCTGAGATATGCTAGAGAATTTGAATTTGTTAGGTTCAGTGATCTGAAATCCGTTGTCAACAATCCTAGAACTTTGAGTAGGAAAATTAAGTTCCTACTGAACCATGGACTACTGACTAGGGATAGAATAGGCTATAGGATAACAGATAGAGGGCTTAAGGTTTTAAAACTCATGCAGGAAATTCTAGAGTTAATCGGAGCTAGAAACGAGTTTAGAATTATAAATATTGAAAGGATCCCCCATAAGTACTATGCTCAACTTGTGGAGAGGTATAGTAGGCTTTTACTAGAACACTTTAGTAGTAGACTCTTGAGTATAGTCCTATTCGGTTCCGTCAGTAGAGGTGATTGGGATAGAGATAGTGATATAGACCTACTGATAATTGTTGACGATTGGGACACTATGCCCATTTGGAAGAGACTAAGGGAATTGTATGAAATTAGGGAGAAGCTCAGAAAGACAGGTGAGTACAGGTCTGCAGTGGAGGCTGGTTATACTCCAGTAATACAGCATTACCCTTTGGGTAGGAGAGAAGCTTTGAAGTTCCACAGGATATACCTCGACATAGTGCTAGATGGGATAATAATCTACGATAGAGATGGTTTTATCTCTAGGATAATAGATACCCTAAGAGATAGATTGATGAAATACGGTGCTAAGAGAATCACTAAGCCCGATGGTAAGTACTACTGGGTAGTCAAGGAAATTAAAGCTGGAGAGGTCTATACTTTATGACTAGTGTCTCAAACATCGAACTAGCCTATAAAGCTCTAGCTAGAGCCCGTAGGTGGCTTCAAAGTGCATTTAGGGCTTTAGAGGATGAGAGATGGGACGATGTAGTATACTCAGCCCAGATGGCTGTTGAACAATCGTCTAAAGGAGTACTCATAGCCCTAGGAATAGATTACCCCAGAGAACATGATATCAGTGATGTATTCAGTGAGCTGAGAAATAGAGAAGACCTGCCGAAATGGTTTAGGGATCTTATTCTAGATATGTCTAGAAATATTGCTGAACTAGCAGAATTGAGGGGATTGGCTGGATACGGATATGAAAAGGGAATTGATGTGAACTACTTTAAGGATTATGCACCAGAAGCCTACAGTATTGCTAAAGACCACGTAGATATATGCGAGAAGTTACTAAATGAATTATTTAAATCACCATCTGCATAATAAGATTTCAATTCTAAACCTTTTTATTAAAGCCTACTGTAATAGAATAAATATTATGTAAGAGACATAGAGGAAAAGAACCGCGAAATATTATTAATTTACAGTAAGCCGTTAAGAGAAGATACTAGACATAACTTGAATAGTCTACCCTCTTACCTTAGGTATTATTCTACTACCACTAGGACTTATATCCATGAAACTATGCTATGAAAATGATAGATTCTAAAAGAATAAGGCTTATAAATAAGCCGACAAGACTAACGCTAGAGGTGGAAAAGTGGTAAGATTCAAACAAGTACTAGAAATCCAGAAGATCATGAAGAACATCGAACAAGTACGTAATATAGGAACTCTGGCACATGTAGACCATGGTAAGACTACGCTATCAGATAGCCTACTAATGGCTGCAGGAATGCTCTCACCAAAAGTAGCGGGAAGAGCCCTAGCCCTAGACTATGTGCCTATAGAGCAGATGAGACAGATGACTGTAAAAGCAGCAAACATAAGTCTATACCACGAATGGAATGGAAAACCATACATAATAAATCTAGTAGATACTCCAGGACACGTAGACTTCACAGGACACGTCACGAGATCACTAAGAGTAATGGATGGTGCTATAGTAGTAGTGGACGCCGTAGAAGGAGTCATGACGCAAACAGAGACCGTAGTTAGACAGGGTTTAGAGGAGAGAGTTAAGCCTCTTCTCTTTATCAATAAGGTGGATAGGCTTATCAGAGAGCTTCGTCTAGAGCCTAAGGAGGTTCAGCAGGGGTTTCTCCAGATAATCAAGGACTTCAATAACCTTATTGAGCTCTATGGTGAACCCGGTTTTAAGGAGAACTGGAGGGTACATCCTTTAAAGGGTACTGTCGCCTTTGGTAGTGCCCTTCATAAATGGGGTCTTACCTTTAGGCGTATGTTGGATGAGGGGATAAAGTTCAGCTATATAGTCGATGCCTATGAGCGTGGCTATTATGAGGAGCTTGCTAACGAATTCCCTCTCTATGCTACCATCTTAGATATGGTGATTGAGCATATTCCCAACCCCAAAGAAGCTCAGAAGTACAGGGTACCTAAACTATGGCATGGCGATCTGGATAGTGAGATTGGAAGAGCTATGCTTGAGTGTGATCCCGACGGTCCTCTGGTAATAGCTGTGAGTAAGGTAGTAGCCGATCCCCATGCTGGTCTAGTGACTACTGGTAGAGTCTTCTCTGGAACGGTGACTAAAGGTGAGGAACTCTACTTGATGGGAGCTAGGAGGACACAGAGAGTAGTACAAGTAGGTCTTTACATGGGTCCTTATAGGGAGGAAGTAGACTTCATAAGTGCTGGAAATATAGTAGCACTACTGGGGCTAGATGCAGCGAGAGCAGGAGAGACCTGTGTAGATATGGACTATGCAGAGATCATGAAACCATTTGAGAGGATGAAGTACATAACTGAACCAGTAGTCACTATAGCTATAGAGCCTAAGAGAAGTAGTGACTTACCCAAACTAGTAGAAACCTTGAGAAAGATGGCAATAGAAGATCCCACACTAAGAGTACACATAAACCAAGAGACTGGAGAATACCTACTCAGTGGAATGGGAACCTTACACCTAGAGATAGCCCTATGGGACTTAAAGAGGAGAAGTGGAGTAGACGTAGTGACTTCACCACCAATGATAAGGTACAGAGAGACTGTAAGAGATGAGGGCCCAGTATACGAAGGTAAATCCCCTAACAAGCACAACAAATTCTACGTCAACGTAGAACCATTAGATGAGACCACTCTAGAACTACTGGCTAGAGGAGAAGTATACGATGACCAAGACTGGAGGGAGAGAGCTAAGATACTGAGGAAGGTGGCAGGATGGGATACCGATGAAGCTAGGGGAATATGGTCAATAGATGAGAACTTCAATATAATGATTAACCTGACATCAGGAGTACAGCACCTGAGAGAAGTAAGAGATACACTCATCTCTGGTTTTCACTGGGCAGTCGAGGCGGGACCACTAGCTCAAGAGCCTATAAGGGGTATTAAGGTCATCCTTAGGGATGCGGTAATCCATGAGGATCCTGCTCACAGAGGACCTGCACAGACAATGCCCGCAATAAAAAATGCTATCTTTGCTTCATTTCTATCTGCTAGACCCACTCTTCTTGAACCTATTCTGAAGGTAGATATCAAGGTACCTCAGGATTGGGTTAGTGCTGCTCTTGGTATATTAACTAAGAGGAGAGGTAAGATCCATGATATGAAAGAGTCTGGCCTCCTGTTCCATATTTCTGGAGAGATTCCTGTCTCAGAGACCGTAGGTCTCTCCGATGATATGAGAGAGGCTACTAAAGGCAAAGCCTTCTGGAGTACACAATTTCTCAAATGGGCCCCAGTTCCCGAATCAATGTTAAAAGATCTGATCTTGGAGTTACGTAAGAGAAAAGGTCTTAAGCCTACTATTCCTAGACCTGAGGATTATGTGAAGCCATATTAGCTAGCTTGACTATATTCCTTGAAGTTCCTTCTTTCTACTACATACTTACTAAAGAGTATGTACTCAGAGAATTATAGAATGTTCTCCTTCCTGTTTTATGTGTCGATTAGAGATTTTGATTTGAACTTATGATTTCTAGATTACTCTTAGTAGTTTTAGTAGGATTGGTAGCATTAAGGTTGTGATAGTTACCCAATTCCCCGTTACCAATCTAATAGTCTACTTGAAGAGAACATCAATCTTAGACTCAACATACTCAAACGACTTTTCACTTAGATATCTCGTTTCAGAGGTAGTACACATTAAGGTGTGATTTAAAGAGTTTGTTTAGAAACCTTAAAATACTCTCTGACATAAGGTGGCTAGTGGGGAAGATGAGCTTTAAGGTTAGGAGACCGAGTAGAGATATACTCGAGATATATGAAGATAATGAATTAGTAGCTAGATACCTCTACGGAAGACATCTGTTCAAACCTTATTTCTACCCGTTAAATGCACCGGGTGGTCTATGTGTAACTGAAGATGGCCCTAGTGATCATATTCACCATAGGTCTATGTGGACGGCTCATGGAGACATAAATGGTGTAGACTTTTGGACTGAGAGGTCTGAAAGTGGAAGACAGGTTGTAAAGAATGCCC
>QMRW01000111.1 GCA_003650785.1 Thermoprotei archaeon
AAATATAATTACACCCACGGCTCAAAACTACAAATGTATAGAAGCTGATGCAGTAGCTTACACTACTAAACTACTTTCCGAGAGAATAGGTAATATTAAAGGAGAGCTAGAGAAATTAATCAGAGCATATGACCCCTGCGTCTCCTGCTCAGCGCGATTTTTCAGAGAACATACTCTTACACGAGATAGTATTTAAAGATGCTATTTAGATCTTTTATTCACTAGACTTAAAAGGTTAAGTAATATTACGAAATAAAATTATGAGCATAAAAATAATAGCCTTAGTGATCGTGGTCATCGCTATTGCCGGAGTGCTAAGATATTTTATCTGAGTGAATTGGCTTAAAGAGAAATCCTCAGGACAATAACTGAGGAGCCAAATACATATATTACTAAGCAACCAGATGTGAGTGACTTTATACCTTTAGGCGTCACCTATAGGTTGTGCTCTGATGGTCTGCTGACCTATACAGGGGGCGCCTCCCCTTCACGGCAAAGGAGTTTACAGCTTTAAGGGTCATTTCCTCTTCGATAGAGCTGTGCACCGCATTTGTTATGGTGGTTCAGCAGATGAAAAAGAGATAATAAAGAATAGCGCAGGAAGCGTCTTAGCTTTCTCCTGTATAGTGATATTTCACGATAAATTTTATATAACGATATCACATAACGATAAATCCGACGCCAGCAGACTTTCCAAAGTCCAGCACCAGGGTCGAGTAAACTTTCCTTCAAAGGAAATGAAGATACAGCGCTTATGTTAAGAAATGTTCGAAGCTATTAATGAGAAACAATTTTTAAGCTTTTAGTGAAAATCTAAATTATGGAAATAAACGTTTAGTACATATAGTTTATAGATAGCTGATCCCATACTCATAGTGGAAATCGAAATGAAGCTAAAGACCTTAGTAATAGTGGTATTCATGGCGGCACTAGTGGTCGTAGGTACATGGATATGTTATATTCGCTTTCAGAGATTACAACTAAAAGAAGAGTTGCTTAAGAAGTTTTCTAAAATCAAAACTGAGTATGAGAAAAAGAAGTCTCAGGGATATAATGTTTCTGAAGTCGAGTACTGGATAGAGAAAGCTAAGGACGCATTTGAGGAAGGGGACTACAAAACTGCCGGAGAAATGTTGAATAAGGCTATTGAGGCCTTAAAGAGAGCTAAAAAGATTTCACAATACCCATTCCAAGTAGTTAAAAGTAATTCATGGATTACAGATCCGGTAACACTACATGATTTTGTACCTTTCGGAGTAACTTTAGTAAGACTTCCTGATAATAGAATAGTCATCGATAGGAAGAAGGGCTGGACAGCTAGTAATTTTGTTCAGTTCGGTATGGCTATAGATGGCAAGCATATACTGATCTTTCACTCTTCAGTAAATATAGGCGGATCTCACTTCCGTCTATTGTTTGGCAGGCTTGAGAATAATACCTTCTCTGGAAAGAGAATGTACATGTTTTTAAAAGGAGCCTCCTACTATGATGAAGGTGGGAAGTACTTCCCCTACCCTACTGTCTACTCTAACCCTAAGAACGATTATGTACTCATTATAGCCTATAACGAGAAGACTAGAACATGGTACCATAAGATACTATACACGAAATCATCGCCGCCCATAGAGATTCTATACGTGGAAGGTAGAGGTAGGCTAGTACCACTATGGGTAGGAAAGCCAGAGGGCCCATTTGTAGTCCATGGAGTAGCTGGAATTAGAGGTGGTAAGCTATGTCTAGATACTTGGGGAGGCTACCTAGACTTCGAAGAAATTAAAGTAATAAGGTATTATGATATTGAAAATAATAAGACCTATACTTTCTCTAAAGGCTTTGCCTTCATGGATAGAGAATACCATAGACTCTTACCCTTAGGAGAAGTGAAGATTAAGAATGGTAAGATAGTAGATGGTATTGAGTTCGACGCTATGTCGTTCCATAAAATAGATGGAGAGGTGATAGAGTTTATCTTCATACTAGCTAAAAATCCGCTTCCCCCAGAGCTAAAGAAGAAGTTCAAGTTTCCAAAATTCGAGAGAATAGGGAGAATAAACTTTGTGAGCAGAGGGAAAAGCTATAGATTAGATGAGTACATCTTCTGGACTGATGGAAAACTACAGCCAGAACTATACTTCCTCAAGGGTAATATTACAGATGAAAACGGTAAGGTTGTCGGTAAGGTTGATCTTAAGGCCAGAGCATTCGCTTACTGGGGTCGAAAAGGTACAGAAAACTGGGGTGTTGGAAGACCGTGGTGGGATCCTGAGGGGAAAGTCGCTTGGGGTAGATCCTTCGTAAAATGGAGTGGTACTATTACGCTAGGAAATGAGGTCATAAAAGTTGAAGAGGTACTTGGATTCGGTGAGTTTCACAGATATCGAGGTAAGTATATGTCTAGTTCACCATACGAGTCTTCTCTCTTTATAAAAACTGGTACTATAGAGTATATTCCAATAGAAGGAGGATTCTACGGTATTGTCACGGATACTGGTGAAAAATACCTACCATTAAACCTGCCAGAGGAGTATAAGGTGGATGGATTGAGAGTAGAGTTTAAAGCTAGAATTAAAAGAGGTGTAGTTACAACCTACATGTGTGGTATACCAGTAGAGATCATAGAGATAAGAGGACTAGTGAGTACTGTACCAGAGAATGTGAGGAAAAAGGCTCTAGAGAAACTAGCTAAAGTAAAGGTAGCTATCCACTACAGGTACATAACGGATGGTGAAATTATCAATAGGACTATTGATGATGTCATAAGAATATTTAAGGAGACTAAGGCTGATTTCGTCTTTCAAGCATGGATTACTCAGAGACCGTGTCCTGATAAGTGTTCAGATCTATCACCAGATGAGGCATGGAAGTACGAGATAAGGGGATATAGCTATGAACACTTGAAGAATGCTATCTCTAAAATCAAGGAAGAGTTACCAGATATCATATTGTGTGGAGGAACTCAGGCAGAATTCCTATACCCGGAGGAAGTTGAAGGAGCGAGTGAAGAGGAGCGTAGAAATAGAGCATGGAACATGAGCCTAGATCCAGGAAAATGGAGTATAAATGTAAGTAGGAGGGAGGTACAGT
Source organism: Thermoprotei archaeon (assembly GCA_003650785.1). Lineage (GTDB taxonomy): Archaea > Thermoproteota > Thermoprotei > Thermofilales > B20-G17 > B20-G17. The sequence continues at coordinate 3,085 of QMRW01000111.1, forward strand.
GCTACTGGGCTAAGAGATGGGGGATTATAGATAAAGATAAGGAATGTCCATCCGAGGAAGAGCTTAAGTGGAGAATGGATTTCTACTTTCCCGACATAACGAATCCAGAATTCCAGAAAATCCTCCTCTCCAGAATATACAGACAAATAGACTGTGGTGTAGACGCTATATGGATAGACATGCTCTACGAACAGGCCTACCTTCTCCTGGAGTTGACAGGTGACTCGAACCATCCAGCTGTCCAGGAAAGCTATGAAGCCGCATGGAGGATTGGAGAAAAGATCCACGAGTACGGTTTTAAGACGAAAAACAAGTATATTTACGTGCTCTCCTGGGTAGGGACTATAAGAGGAGATGAAGTATATGTAGTTCCTAGTACTAACCTCGATATAGGGGTTGTATCCCCCACGGCGAATGAGGTTAGAAATGCTATTACAGGAGAAATAGCACAGTTTAACGAAGAACTCTGGGATGAGCTAGTAAAAGAGGTAGAAGAGAACCTGAAGATACCTCTTTTCGCTATACTTGACTATGGAGGACCCGGTAGAACAGTACTTCACGTCTTTACTCAAGAGCTCACTTCAGAGGAGGCTAGAGAGTTCTTAAGGAAAGCTGACGAGTTTTTTACAAAAAGAGGTATAGTATTCGTGTACCCAGTCCACGGAGGAGATATGGGGAGACTTGGAGTAGGGGTAACAAAGCTCTCATATGGCAGGTTTAACTGGTATGATTCACTAGCTCCAGAGTTCCAGACCTATGAAACCATAGTGAAGTTAGCGGAGAAAAGAGATGAATAATATGCATTATAAAGTACTATTTGCCATCTTGATGGTGATAATGATAGAAGTAGGAACAATCCAATCCGCAGCTTCTACACAATATAGTACGGTAAACATATATTCAAAAGAAATAGTCTCAGCCACAGATAGTAGTAGCTTGAGTGAAACAGAAGGACTGCTCAAAGTAAGGGTAGCTATTCTCTATGAACCAATAACCCGCTATAGACCGTTCAACAGGACCATTGAGGATATAATAAGAGTACTCAATGAAACAAAAGCCGACTTCGTATTTAGATGTTTTTGGAGATGGAATCCCTGTCCGGAGACACCTGAACAGCTCTCCACAGAGTCTCTCAGGGAGAGATGTAGGTATGTAGGGTACTACTATAAGCACCTAAAGGAGGTGATATCTACTATAAAAGCATCTCTACCAAATATCATATTATGTGGCGCTATACCC
>QMRW01000112.1 GCA_003650785.1 Thermoprotei archaeon
GCTATTATGGTGAGTTATTATGAGATTCTTGAGAGGGGGCTTTTTGATTGTGTGGTGTCGAGTGGTATTAATAGTGTTCTGGATTTTGATGGTGATGTCTTCTTGTCTTCGATAATGCCTGATGAGCTTCTTCTCTATCCGGGTACTTTTCATGATTTTGTGAGGCTTCTGGACTGTGGTGGTTTTGTTGGTAGTGTGGTTTGGGATATGCCTGTGGAGGTAGATATACCTCTTGAGGTGAGTTGGGATAATTTGAGAGCTTCTATTGAGCGTGTGGAGTCGCTTAGGGGTTATGGTTTCAATATAATTCCTCTCCTTAAGGGTGCCAATAGGGAGCAGATGCGCTACTGTGTGGATAGGCTTAGGGATCTGGGGTTTAGGGAGGCTGCGCTACATGCTACTGAGTACGTTCTGTGCTATGATGAGCCTTTAGCTCGGAGGTTGTTCACTATGTTCTTAGTTGCACTCTGTGAGAATTTCGATAGGGGTTTGGTCATTGGTGTACTTAATCCAAAGTCCTATAGGATCCTCGAGTTGCACTATGGACTGCGGTGGAGGGATAAGTTGGTACTGTCTGGAAGGGGTTGGTGGTTGAGTGCGGTTAAGCATAGGCTGTTCTGGAGGGGTGGTTCTGTAGACTTGATGGAGTACTCTGTCAGGTGTTACTGTAGGGAGTGTGGGGGTAGGGTGTTGGATCATAGGAGTTCTGTAGGGGAGTTGGCTAGTCATAACCTACGGGTCTTGAGAGAGATTATTGGAAGGGGTGTATTTTCCTCTGGGTGTGCTCCTATCGAGAAGTACGATGTCTATCTTAGGGGTAGGGTGCTTGTAGTATCGGATTTGCATATAGGTACTGTGGAGTCTATGTTGGATGAGTTCATTTGTATGCTTGAGGAGGTTAAGCCTGATTATGTGGTTTTTGTTGGTGATACTTTTGATCTGGTTAAGGGGAAGTTGGCTCTCTATCACCTTATGAAGTTCTTCGCTTCACTCCATAGGACTGGGGTTGAGGTAGTTCCTGTACTGGGTGATGCTGAGGGAGGGGGGTATAGTAAGAGGGATAGACTATTATTGGATTCGCTCTATAGAATACTCTTGGTTGATGAGGGTTGGACTTCTCCTCATACTAGGTTGTATGCACTGGACTGGTATATGGTGTGGTTTATGAAGTTCTGTAGATCTATGAGGAAGGAGGTTTCAGCTATTCTTCCCTGTGGTAGGAGAGTATTCTTTGTGCATGGACATGAGTGGGGTGTGGATCTCGACTATGTTAAGAGGAGGGCTAGGTTGAGAGGGGCGGGACTTGGAGATTGGGTGATACTAGGACATCTGCATAAGGTCCATATGGACAGGGAGATGAGGGTGGTGGTGTGTGGTTGTTGGCAGAGGGCTACGGAGTCTATGGAGAGGAGGGGGTTTACACCAGATACAGGTACGGCTCTTATTATCGATAGTGATGGTGATGTGGAGTTGATAGAGTGTGGGTCAGTACAGACTTAGGGAGCTCGTGGATAGGAGGACTGAGGGTATGTGGGAGGGTAGGGATCGATTAGCTAAGACTTTGAACACGATGGTGGGTGAGAGTGGAGAAGTAGACCTGGTACAGCTTATGGAGAAATTGGAGAGTAGGGGTTTTAGGATAAGCTGCTCAGAGCTATTAGATGTACTAAAGTGTACAGCGTCTGGTGTGAGGGTGAGGGGGAGTGTATTGGATGTGGTCGTGAGGGGGCTTAGTGTTAGGGATAGAGCTATAGTGATGGAGTTACTTGAAAAGGCTAGAAAGAGAGGTCTGGAGGGGAGTGTGCTTGAGCTTCTCGATAGAATTAGGGGTAGGTTTGGTGTAAAGGAATTAATGATAGTAGTAGAGGATCTGCTGAGGAAGTTTAGAACACCAGCTGTACTAGACTTCTGGATTAGAGCGTGGAATGAGGTAGCTAAGGGAAAGTTCAAGATCCCAGCTTACCTATCTATGACGGGGAAGTTTATTGAATTGAGTTCTAAGACTGCAGTTAGGTTGGGTCTTAGTAGGGGGACGGTAGTGAGGGTAGAGGTTCCATGGAGTGATAAGTGTTTCTTTGGTATAGTGAGTACTATTGAGCCTATGTGTAGAATCTCTATTAAGGGACAGTTGAAGAATCTGATAGAATTCTCTGGACTGAGATGGGATAGGATATTAAAAGAAATTGAGAGAAGGGGGAGTATAGCATGGATCACAATTGAGGATAGGGGTAGGGCTTTCTTCTTTGGTAGAGTGCACACTAGAGGAAGGCTTGATATACCGGTAGACCTAGTAGACCATCTTGGTCGAGGAGTACCTATATTCCTTAAATTGAGTAACGGGAAGGGGAAGGTTATCGAATCTGTTAAGGTGGGTACTGAGAGGATTAGAGTTGTGGCGGGTAGGGAGTATAGGGAGTGCTATGTACAGTTCAAGGGGTTAGCAAGTGGTCTTTACTATGTAGAGGCTATGAACTCGAAGTACTACTTGAGTAGTTTGAATGAGTTGAAGATGGAGTTCAGTGGGTTCAAGATAGCACTTAGGGATTTCGAGCCTATTGACCCTGTGAGATTGGGTAGGTATACATTTAACATAGGGAAGGGTGTATTCGAGATAGGTGGTGTTTCTCTAGATTCTTCTATTTCAGTAGATGTTTTTAGGAATACTCTTAAAGGTTCGGTTAGTGTGGAGGGGGGAGGAGGGGATGTTGAATTGAGGATGGTGAGAGTATTTGGTAGTGAGCCGCAGGTAGAGTTGAGGATTAAGAATGAGATCTATAGTTTGGTGCGTATTGAGAAGTACAGGACTAGTTATGAGGGGAATGCTATAGATGCTTATTTACTGATGCTTGAGAGGAGAGCAGGGAGTAGGGTGAGGGTGAGGAAGGTCCTATTTACTCCGGTGAGGGTCTACTATCAGTGTACTCCTATGTTTCATCATCTTCTATCCCTGAGGTTTCCGATATCTCCTCCCGACTATAGGATATATCATCCAAGACTTATGGAGGAGGAATTTGCTATAGGGGATAAGCTATTAGTGAATAACGTCATAGGTTTTGAGATAAGTAGACGGCTTTATCAAGAGATATGCTACTGGTCTACTGTTAAAGGTAAAAAAGGACTAGGAATTATTGGTGAAAGTATAATTAACTTTCTCAAAGAACCTATACTTGAGTTCCTATCAGGAGAAGTAGGACTACCGAAAGAAGAACTTAGCATGAATTGGAGAGGTACGAAAAAATATGGTCTAGAAGCACCAGACTTCGAGATTTATCATAGAGGTAGAGTAGTGGCAGTTATAGAGGTATCCTTGGGAAAGGATCTAAAAGCAATATTGCACACTCACTTAATTCCCGAGATGTCAAGACGTCTCACTTATGACAAGTTTAAGGATGCTTTAGGTATTGTTGTAGGGTTAGAGTATAGTCCTACATCCCCTACACTGAAGATGATATTCATCATAAGAGATAAAAGCGAGATGTGGATGGATAGGACGAGAGATTTGTATGGATTGTTAGGGTGGTAGTATGGTTAGATGGCATGATAATGCACAGACTATTAAAGAACTTGTCTTCAGGATATCCGAATACCTACTCGAAGTTAATGGATTAAGAAAAGAGAGTACAGGAGTGGAGAGAGCGCCGGAGGAATATCAAGAATATGGTATAAATTATACTATGGATTCTATTGGAATATTCTTAAGGTGTCCTGAAGATATAAGACTATGTGAATTCCACATAAAACCATTATATGATAAATTATGTAAGAGAGGACTATTTCCACCCGAATACCCTGTAAGTATCGGGGGAGAATTTATAGTCTCACTACCATTCGGCGAAGACAGATGGGTAATTTATGTCGTAGCAGCTATCCTACCATATCTAGGGGAATACCTAATAGATGAATGGATGGAGTATCATAAAAAACAATCCACTTATAGAGATATCATGGAATTTAAAGAGTCCATAAGGAAAAGGTGGCTTAAAGGGGACTATGAAGGTAATATAATAAGAAAAGAGGATCTGGAGATCCTGAAAGATCCAGCACCGGATTTGTATAGAGAGTTAAGGCATGGTATCGAGGCTGTAGAGAGGACAAACTCAGAAATAGGGGATAAATTGGTAAACCTATGGGCATGGCAAATCATGAAGTCCATTAGCATGATCTGTATGCTAGATGCTACTAATATGAGTATAGAAGAGGTTATGGAAAGAATACCGAAAATGGTAGAAGCAGCTGCTATAGCTCAGAGAAAGCTAATAGAGGTGTACGAAGAAGAACTGGAGAGGAAAATGA